>JAGQIY010001278.1 GCA_020430865.1 Myxococcales bacterium | reverse complement strand
GGAGCATTCACGAGCAGCAGGCTCACGATGCCGCAGCCCCAATCGGCGAGCGGGACGCAGCCACGGGTCCAGAAGTCGCTGTAGTAGTCGCCGCCGAGCCCCTCCACCACGGCGCGCTCGGCGGGGTCGCTCATGTTCGGTGCCCAGTCATGCGCCGCGGGGAACTCGTGCTCCCAGTCGCAAACGTTCACCGGAGGCAGCAGTCCATAACCCGGCCCGGCGCCATGCGCTCCGGCTTGCTCGAGGAAGGCGAGGTAGTCTGCGGGCAGCGCCACCGAGTCGGTGAGGCTCGAGAGCTGCTCCCCCGCCAGGGGCGGCGCCAGCAAGAAGCCGTGCACCTCGGAGCCAAAGCACCGCGTGCCCGCAGCCCGCAGCGCGGAGAGTCGGGCACCCGCTGCGCCAGCCCAGCTCACGCGCCGTCTCCGAGGGGCGCGAGCCACTGGATCTTCAGCGCCGCATGGCTCGCACGATAGCTCTGGATCTGTTCCTCCCGGAAAGGCGTGTGGTAGAGATAGAGGCGCTCGATGTTCGGTAGCTCGAATACCCAGTCAGGCAAGGACGTCAGCGGGTTCTGGTCCAGACACAGCGTGCGCAGGGCGCTGAGCTGAGCGACTTCCCTCGGCAGGTCACGCAGCCCACAGGCGTAGAGGCGCAAGGTCTCGAGCGCTGGGAGTCGCGGCAGGCGAACCAACTCAGGCTTCAGGCCCCGGAGCACGAGCGTCTGCAGCCGCTCCAACGGTGACAGCACGCGGTCCAGAGCCGGCTCGTCCAGAGGCAGCTCGGACAGCTCCAGCTGGGAGAGGGAGGTCGGAAGCGGCGGCACCGCGCTGAGCTCCAGGCTCGACAACACGACCCGGGTCAACGGCACGTCAGCGAGGCTGGGAAGCGTCGAGACCGGGAGACGCTGCAGGTGTAGCTCCTGAAGCGCCGAGCAACGACCGAGCGCGTCGGGTAGTCGCTCCAGGGCGAGCTGATTGAGCGTGAGCGAGCGTAGACGAGGCGACGAGCACAGCGCCTCGGGGAGCTCTCTGAGCGGACCGCTCTGCACCTCCAGGACCTGCAGCTCTTCGAACTCACCCAGCCACTCGGGAAGCGCCTCGAGGCGGGTATTCGTGAGCTTCAACGTCTCGAGTCGAGTCGCTCGCGCCAGCTCTGGTGGCAGCGCTTCGAGCGGTGCGTCGATCACGAGTTGCCGAAGCTCCGTCAACTCTCCAAGTCGTGCGGGCAGCTCGCGGAGTCGGGTGGCCCCGAGCACGAGCGACTTCAGGCCATCCGCGAGCAACCAGGCCTCGGGGAGCCTTCGAATGGGGGCGATGACTCGCAGCTCCTCGGCGTCCGCCGCAACCCGGTCGGGGACGAGCGACAGAGCTTCGGCGACGCGGCCGCGCAGCCACTCCACCAGCCCCAGCGGCTTGCCCGACTTCTTGGTCAGCTGAGCAGGCGTCCTACCGGCTCTCCGGTCCTTCTCCCCTGGAAGTCGCCACAGCGCCTCGTTCGCGTCGATGGCGAACGCACTACCATCGAGCTGATCCATCAATCGCCAACCGCCAGGGAACGAACCCGAAGCCTCCTCGGGTGGACCGTGCGCGGCGCTCGTCTCCGCGGCCAGTGCTGCCTGCGGACGAAGCGCTCCCGGTATGTCCACTTCGTCCCCGAGGGAGACGTCACGCCAGAACGCTCGCAGGATCTCTGGAGCCAGCTCGGCACCAGGCGGCCACTGCTCGGGGTCGGGTTCAGGGGGGGAGAACCAGTGGATTGCGCCGCGGTCGTTGCTCTCGCGCAGCTCGAGGAGCAGCTTTTCGGCCTGTTTCGGGGTCACTCGGGCCATGAGGCGCGTAGGATAGGACCAATATGGCCCAGGCGTCCCTGCGGCGTTCCCCTATTCGGTCACGTATCCGCCGGGAGGCGGAGCTCCCACGGTCACACGGGGAGACGGATCCACCGTGGTGTTCGACTAGCGCCCCGCCCAATAGGTCCGCCGGAGTCAACCGCCACACTGGGCGGTGGTGGTGCTGGGCGCCTTCAACCCGCACTGCTGCATGAAGCAGAGGCCAGACGCGCACTGCTTCGCGAACTCGCAGCTGGCTCCGTCAGCGCGCTTCGCCTCGCACATGCCGTTGCCGCCGGTGTCCGCGCTGCAGAACAGTCCGCTCGCGCAGCCATCCTCGAGGAAGCCCGGACACGCTTCGCCCTGGGCGGGCCGGGGAGCGCACTCGGCCGTCTCCGCGCAGTAGTTGCCGCTCACGCAAGAGAACATCTGACACTCATCGCCCGGCTGACCCGCTATCGGAACGCACTCATCGCCCCAGCACGTGTTCCCCTCGGAAACGACGCAGTAGCGCTCGATGTAGTCCTTCGTCGCCAAACCCGAGAACGCGTTCCCTTTCTCCGGCCAGGGTCGCTCGCTGGTCCAGTTGCAGGGCTCACCCGCCTGGACGTTCTCGTGACCAAAGCAGCGCTTGGTGCCTTCGTGGTCGTGGATACAGCGCACCCCCAGACCGCTGGCCAGATCACACTCGGAGACGTCAGCGCATTCCCCTCCCAGGGGCTGGTCGCCGTACCAGATGTGGCGGCAGCTCTCGGGCGCAGCTGCCTCGCAGGCCTTCGCCGCGGCGAGCTGGTCCTGCACGCACCGACCAAGGTGTTCTTTGCTCAGGTGATGTCCAGCCGCCACCTGGCTGTTCGCTTGTTCCTTGAGCTGCTGAACGACGCCCTCGACGTACGCTTCGCAGCCAGCCCGGTCGTACGGGTGCGCGTCTTCGACGCAACATGGCTGAACGCTGGGGCAATACGCCTCCGCGTAGCCAGCGAAGGCGGCGTCGATCGCGGCATCCTCCGCGCCGGTGTCTGGCGCACCTCCGGCGCCAGCGCCGCCGACGCCTGCTCCGGAGCTGCCGCCGGTCCCTGGCGTGCCGCTGGTGCCTCCCGAGGCAGCGGCTCCAGCCGCGCCGCTGGAGCCCGCTTGCCCGACTCCCGTCTGGTCACTCGCTGCCTCTCCGCCACATCCAGGCGCGACGCAGAGCAACGCGCCCGCCAACGCCCAGCCGAACCCAGTCTGGTTGCTCATGGAGTCTCCTACGACGCCCGAGTCCGCAGCCTGCCCGAAACGCGACTACGCCCTACCGGGTTTCGCCGGCAGCACGCCTGGCTCCACTCCACGGCGCCGCCCTCGCTCCAGCTCCTAGCGAGCTGCGCAAGCTGCTTCCGCAAGAGAACGCAGCGCCTCGCGCCCACAGGCGGCGTTCCCCGCGGCGCGGCAAGTCCGCTCGGCCTTCTCCCAGCTTGCGTCCGCCCTCGGAGACTCGGTGCGCTCCTGGAGGATCGCCTGCTCACTCAGCAACTCGACTCCGTGGCGGCTCAGGTGGTCTTCGGTGCTAACGGACCAGTTCACGTACTCTTCGACGACGGGCAGGCTCTGCTCCGGCGGCGCGTGGCAGAACACCACGCGCGCGTGATCCAGCTGCACCGAGAGCAGCCTCGGGAAACGCTCCGCAGCCCGCGAAGTAGCCGCCGTAGCCACGAAGAAGCCGACGCCTGCGCCGACGACGAACGCGGGAAACGCGTAGACCTTGGACCAGCGCCTCGTGCGTTTCCCCGCGGCATCCTTCCCGCGCGAGGGCGACGTATCCTCGCTCACGGCTTGCATGCCTTCTGCGCCTGCTCGCGCCAGGTCTCCCGCTTGCAGGCCTCGCCGCTGCAGCCCTCGAGCGCTCGAGCCCACTGAGCATTCGCTGGCCCCGCCCGCCCGAGGCGCTCGTTCAGCATCGCCAGCTGAACTCGGGCCTGCTGGATGACGCTGGCGTCGGTTTCGGTGTCCGTTTCGCGCTCGCGCCCTCGAGTCTCGAGCTCACCCAGGCGCGCGGCGAGCTTCGCGTACGCCCGGTCAGGCGGTGCGAAGCAGAAGTACGCGTCGGCCCCGCTGCGCTCCGCCGTCTGGGTCCGCTGCAGCAGCGCCGCGTCCCCACGCGCTGCGGTCCGCACGCCGTACCAGGCTCCCAGTCCGCCGCCGAGCAACGCAATCAGGAGCAGCTGGGAGGTTCTGAGACTCATGCTTCTCGCGAGTATGGCCCCTCGTGGAGGCGCCTGGGAGATCCCGCGAGTGAAGTCCTACTTCAGCTTCTCGAAATCGCTCTTGCCGTGACGCTCGGCGAGGCCAGGCTCGTCACCCCAGCTCTTGTTGACGACGCGGCCGCGCCGCACGCCGGGGCGCTCGGCGATCTGCTCGGTCCAGCGCAAGACGTTCTTGTACTCGTGGGCCGATAGAAACTCCGCCGCGTTGTACGCCTTGTTCTTCACCAGGCCGCCGTACCAGGGCCAGATCGCCATGTCGGCGATGGAGTATTCATCCGCGAGGAACTCGTGATCCGCCAGGCGTCGGTCGAGGACGTCGAGCTGGCGCTTGACCTCCATCGCGTAGCGGTTGATCGGGTACTCCAGCTTGGTCGGCGCGTACGCATAGAAGTGCCCAAAGCCGCCGCCGAGCAGGGGCGCCGCGCCCATCTGCCAGAAGAGCCAGCTCAGCGCCTCGGTGCGCTTGCTCGCATCCTTGGGCAGGAAGGCGCCAAATTTTTCCGCGAGGTAAAACAAGATCGACCCCGACTCGAACACTCGCTGGGGCTCCTTGCCGCTCCTGTCGAGCAGCGCGGGGATCTTCGAGTTCGGGTTGATGTCGACGAAGCCGCTCCCGAACTGATCGCCTTCCATGATGTTGATCAGCCAGGCGTCGTACTCGGCGTCGTGACCCGCCTCGAGCAGCTCCTCGAACAGGATCGTCACCTTCTGCCCGTTGGGCGTCGCCAGTGAGTAGAGCTGGAACGGGTGCTCCCCGACCGGCAGCTCCTTCTCGTGAGTCGCACCCGCGATGGGCCGGTTGATGTTGGCGAAGTTGCCTCCGCTCTCCTTGTCCCAGGTCCAAACCTTCGGCGGCGTGTAGCTCTCGGTCATTGCTCAGTCCTTCGCTCCCATGTGACGACGAGAGCCATGCATGGAGCGATCCCCCCGGCGCGTCCACCCCGGCCAGTGTTGCGTCACAGGAACGCTGCCGTGCGCGCAGCGGCGATCTCCCCATGCAAGGGGATTTTCTGGGGGTTTGGGGGAGAGGAACCCATTCGAGGAGGCAACGTCGCGGAGCGATTCTCGTTCCACCACGAGGCGACCGTCTCTCACGTGAGCTTTTGACGGTTGCATGGACGTGAGTCTACTTCGGCCCTGATTGGTTCGCCCGCCGCGAGCGTTGCACCGCGTACCCCAGATAGGCAATCGGCAAGAGCACCACCGTCAACGCAACCTGGAGGACGACCCCGGGCCAGCCGAGGAACGCGAGCCCGAGGTCCAGCGCATCCCACGTGCGCCGCGCGACGGACTCGAGCTTCTCGGCGCGTGCAGGGGAGCGAGCCATCAGGAGTGGGAACCAGCGTAGCAGGGGCGCATTCCCTGAGCAGCGTCGAAAAGCGCTGCCGCGCGGTATGGCGCGTCGGTGGGATAGATTCACGAGCGCACAGGATGTCAAAAGTCGGACGCTCGAGATCTCTACGTTGCTCCTCACCCCCAAGAGAAGGGGAAAGGGAGCAGACGAGGCGCTCACCAAGGAGACCCTTGAGAGCAACATCCGTCAGCGACGCTTGGCGCTGGCCCTCGAGCGGGAGTCCGCCGCTAGTAACGATTACTTGATTAGCTGACGATGCTAGTAAAGACTCCTTTACTAACCTGCACGACTGGTAACGAGTTCTTTCCGAGTAGCTGGGCGATGAAGCGGCGTTCTACAGGGCGGTTCGAGCGAACTCGATACTGAGTTCGCGCGAAGTGCACGGCCTCGAGGTAGTTGCTGACAGCGCCCCAAGGCCTGCCAATTTCCGTGCGACTAATGAACGAGATCCACGCACGCTTGATGAAGGGGGTCCGCGGCGCTGAGAAGCAACCGGGTGAAGTACGGACGACGCAGAACTGGATCGGGGGCTCACGCCCTGGCAACGCAGCCTTCGTCCCTCCCCCGCCTCATGCCCTGGGTGGTTTGCTGGGCGCGTTCGAGAAGTACGTGCACGCGGAAGACCCGCTACCGCCATTGATTCGCGCGGGGTTGATTCATGTTCAGTTCGAGACGATTCACCCGTGCTCGGACGGAAACGGACGCATCGGCCGGCTCTTGATCACCCTACTCCTCGAGCACTGGGGCCTGCTGACGCAACCGCTGCTCTACCTGAGCCTGTATCTCAAGAAACACCGCACGGAATACTACCAGCGCCTCACGAACGTCCGCACCAACGGAGACTGGGAGGGTTGGCTAGCCTTCTTTCTCGAGGGGGTGACGACGATCGCGAACGAGTCGGTTGCTTCCGCACGGGAACTCTACGGCCTTGTCGCCGATGACAGAACCCGCACGCTCGCAAGCGAATCAACCACCGTGGCGGCGCTTCGACTGTTCGAGCTTCTCCCGCGTCACCCCGTGGTCAGCCTGGCCAGTGTAACCCGACTGCTCAACACTACGAAACCCACGGCGGGTCGGGCCATCGAGAGCTTGCTCGCAGTGGGCGTGCTCGTGGAGACCACCGGCAAGAAGCGAGATCGCACCTATGTCTACGAACGCTATCTGGACCGACTCCGAGTTGGTACCGACCTCGGAGGCTGACGCACTCAAAGCTGCACCGAAGCGGAAATGGTGTGGGCGCGCTCGTCTACGCTCAACCGCCACGACGGAGCACGGGGAGCGCTGCGAGCAAGCCGCCCTGGGAAGGTCTATCTGCGAGCAGACGTAGGCCGGGCGTGCGACTTCTTTCTTGTTGCCTCGTCGCCGGGCTGGTGAGTCTGGGCGGCTGCGTTCCCGGTGCCGCACCCCGCACCGGAGAGATCACGCGGCACTCGCTGTCCGTCGATGGCTCGTTGCCCATCGTCAACTACGAGCCCCAGCGGGTGGTGCTGAGCAACGGTGAGCGCGTCGAGAGCAAGACCGCCATCTTCCCATCCCCTCAGGTTGCCGTACGGGGCAAGCTCGGCGAGCGCTGGGAGGTGGGTGGCGTCATCGCCATGGGTCGTTACCTTGGGGAAGCGCGCTTCGGCCCCATTCAGGAGAGCGAGGGCGCGCCGTTCTCCCTGGCGCTTGCCGCGGGGGCGGGGGTGAGAGTGCTCCCGCCGAGCCCCTGGGCGCGTCTGGGAGTCGACCTGAGCAAGCGCCTCGGCCCGGTCGCGCTGGTCCTCGACGGCTACCTGAGCGCCGGCACGGAGCTGCACTGGATGAACCTGCCCGAGGAGCGCGTGCCGCCCGAAGATCTACCGAAGGAGGGCCCCTTCCCTGCCTCGGCCAGCCTGATCCGCAGGGAGTTGAGGCTCCACGTTCCCTTCGCCGTGGCACTCCGGCTGAGCGAGTCCGAGAAGTCGGACGTCGACCTGCTCTTTGGCGGCAACGCCTGGTGGGTGCTGACCCACGGCGACGCCATCGACCCGAAGTACCCCGACTACGCCGCGACCCGCGGCGTCGAGTTCAGCGTGGGCCTCGGGTTTCGGTGAACCAAGACCGCCGCCGCCGACTAGCCCAGACCGTCGCCCCCCACCAGTACGAGGTCTCCGAGCTGGTCTGCGGGAACCAAGCAAACCTCGGTTCCGTTTGGCAAATCCGTAGCCTCGTCTACCTTGATGCGGCCGTTCTCGACGTGAACCTTCAACGCTGACATGGACGAAGGATACCGCGTTTCGCGGCGTGGCGCCCCAACAGCGCGGGTCAAGAAATCGGTGGACGGTGACCGGAGCCACTGCGCCAATCCGACTCGCAGAGATCACGCACAGGGTCTCGTGCATGAGCCGCTACTTACGGCGTCCGATGCTTGGCGCAGCGGTCAGCGCGGCTAGCTGCTGACGTAGCTCCTCGAGTTGCGCGGGGACGCCAGCTTCTCCGCCTCGTCCAGCAGCCACTCTGGCGCGCAGTCCTGGCTCTCCTCGCGGGCCAGTGCCGTGCGGTAAACCTCGAGCGTCCGCCCCTCCTGGTTCAGGATGGAGTCGAAGTGGGCGAGCTTGGAAAACGACCGGACCTTGACGCGCTCAAGGCTTCACCGAAGCGGCAATGGTGTCGATCGCGAGGAACATCGGCAGCGGCTCACCGTGCATCAGTCCCTCGCGAACACCATCGAGGCTGGCAAAGCCGAACGATTCGTAGAAGTGCACCGCATCCGGCTTCGCATCGGTGACGACTCCAACGCAGCCGGCCTGATCGCGCTGGATGACCGCGAGCAGCAATACGTGGCGCAGTAGCGCTTTCCCAATGCCCAAGCCGTGGACGGGCTCCGCCACGCCCAACCGTGCAAGCCTCAGCACGGGGAGCGGGTAGGCAGGCAGCCGCTTGCGAAGGCGCGTGTTCGGCACGCCATGCCGCTCGATCGAAGACGCAGCCACGGTCGCGAAGCCCCCGATGCGGCCCCCAACCACAGCGACGTACGTTACCGCGAGGTGCAGCTTGAACTGGTTCTGCCCCGCGTAGTGCTCGAAGAAGCGGTCGAGATCGGGATGGCCACAGCGGAAGTCGGTTCGGTCGTCCTCGCGAGCGAGCGGACGGATCTCAATCGACTTTGCCACGCATCAGCTCGCGCAACGCCTCGGTTGGTGGGGCGGGATCCTCCATGGCATCGACGAGAGCGTCGAAGACCTTGTTGTCGACCACGAGGCGCGTCGGCACCAGCGCCTCATCAGGAAGCTCGCGACGCGAGTCCATGAAGTAGAGCAAGGCCTGTTCGACCACGTAGTTCTTCTTGAGTCCGTAGCTCTCCGTGAAGCGGTCTAGCCGCTCTTTCGTTGCCTCAGAGACCGTCGCTGAGATCTGTGACTGCTTGCCCATTTTACCCTCTGAAACGCCATCCAAGAATTTCCATGCCCTGCCATGCAAAAACTAGCACTGCGCGGCGTCGCGGGCAAACGTTGCATGGAAGGTCGCTGCCCGCCCTGAACTGAATGCCAAGCTCGGCGAGCGCTGGGAGCTCAAACGAAGAGCGATCACGCACAGGGTCTCGTGCATGAGCCGCTGCTACCGGCGTCCGATGCTTGGCGCAGCGGTCAGCGCGGCTAGCAGCTGACGTAGCTCCTCGAGTTGCCCGGGGGACGCCAGCTTCTCCGCCTCTTCCAGCAGCCACTCGGCGTCCTCGACCTCCCCTCCGTACAGGGCCGACCGCAATAATACGGGCTAGACGGGTGCCGGCGCGGGCACCTGCGCCGCTTGTTCCAGGAGCTTCTGCGCTTCGTCGCGGCGCGAGAGCGCGATCAACGCTTCGAAGTAGAGGCCATAGCGACTCTCCAGGGAGCTGGCGACCAACATCCTCTGTTCCGGCGTCCGCGCGACTCGCAAAATGGCAGCAAAGGTCGTGAGCGAGTTGTGTATATCCTCGGGGAATCGGACTGCCTCTTCGTATTCTCCGAGTTCAACCATCGCGTCCCAGATCCGCGACTGGATCTGGCGCGCGCAGTCCTGCGTCTCCTCGTGGGCCAGTGCCGCGCGGTAAACCGCGAGCGTCCGACCCTCCTGGTGCAGGATGGAGTCGAAGTGGGCGAGCCGCCGGCAGATGGAAG
>JAGQIY010001277.1 GCA_020430865.1 Myxococcales bacterium | reverse complement strand
CGATCAAGACGCTCGGCGAGGCCACGGGCGACGTGCGCTCCGACCTGCATTTCTGAGCCGTCAGAGCAGCGCGCGCTTTCGCACGACCTCGAGGGCGGTGGCGATGAACTCGGCGTCAACGGCGACGCGTGGCCCTTGCTGTCGGGTGTTCACGAACTCGCCGTCGTGGTGCTGGCTGATGGCCTGCGCGCGCCCGACCTGCTGACAGCGCGGGCAGTACTCGAGCTGCAGCTTGGCGAAATGCGTCTCGTCCTTGGGTTCGATGCGCAGCTCCCACAGCGCCGGTCCGTTGCCCTGCACCAGCGTCTGGTTGAGTCGCTCGTAGCAGCCGACCGGGAACGTCGTGTCGGATTCCTGCAGCTTCACCCGGCAGCGCGAACAGCCGTACGGAAATACGGTGAGCAGCATACCGAGGCCGAACAGCAGCAGACTGGCCGCGAGGATCAGCGCGCCGACTGGGAGGTCGCCGCTCTGAGTCTGCGTCAACGAGCGCGCCCCGAGGACTGCGCTCACCCCCACCAGACCCAGGGCCAGCGCCGCCCGCGTCACGGAGAAGAAGCGCCCGATGCTGGCCATCGCAGCAGTCTACGCGAGGCCGGTGTGATCCAGGTAGGGACGCCCGAGGAATACGAGAGCCCGACGCCGGCTGTGGCGCAGGGCTCTCGACTCCTGGAGCGCGCCTTCAGGCCTTGGCCGTGGGTGCGGATGCTGGCGGGCTGCTCAGCTCGGCGCTGGCGCGCGGGCGCTTGGACTCCTTGACCGGCGCGTCGACGAGGTTGCCCTCGTCGTCATAGCGGCTGAGCTCGGAGACCACGTGGCGGAGCGCCGCCTGCTTCTCGTGGAAGGGCCGGAACGCTGACTTGAAGCCCGCGACGATCATGCTCTTTATCTCCCTGAACGGGACGCCCATCTTGGTGTGCACCAGGTGGAGCTCCTTGGAGACGGTGGTGTCGGTGATCAGGCGATTGTCGGTGTTGATCGTCACCCGCAGGCCGAGGTCGAAGTAGAGCTTCAGCGGATGGCTCTCCAGCGTCTCCACGGCTTGGGTCTGCACGTTGCTCGACGGGCAGCACTCGAGGGGGATGCGGTGATCGTTGATGTAGTGCAGCAGGTCGCCGTTCTCGCGCAGGCGGCAGCCATGACCGATGCGGTGGGCGCCGCAGACGTGGATGGCCTGCGCTATGGACTCCGGTCCATACGCCTCACCCGCGTGGATCGTGCAGTTGATGTTGTTGTCACGGACCAGCTGGAACGCGCGCTTGTGGTGTGCCGCGGGGAAATCCGCCTCGGCACCGGCCAGATCGAAGCCGACGACGCCACGTCCCTTGTAGGCTACCGCGAGCTCGGCCATCTCGTAGGATGATTCCGGCGAGATGTTGCGGATCCCGCAGATGATCACGTTGCACTTGATGCCGTAGGTCTCGCGGGCGCGGCTCAGGCCGTTGAGCACGGCTTCGACCACCTTGGTGAGCTTCAAGCCGCGCTGGGTGTGCAGCATCGGCGCGTAGCGCACCTCCATGTAGCGGACGTTCTCTTGATGCGCGTCCTCGGCGAGCTCGAACGCGATGCGCTCCAGCGCCGACTCGGTCTGCATCACCTTCAGGGTGATCTCGAAGCCGCGCAGGTACTCGACCAGAGAGCCGAAGTTGTTGCCGCAACCGATCGCCTTGCTCAGGCCGTCTTCGGTGTTGGCGGGAAGGTCGATGCCTTCCTCCTTCGCCAGGTCGAGGATGGTGGACAGCCGCAGAGAGCCGTCCAGGTGGACGTGAAGGTCGGTCTTGGGCAGCGCCTGAAACACTTCGAAGGGCACGACGCGGCGACCGGAGCCGCTCGTGCTTTCAGGCAGTTTCTGACTTTTCGTTTCCATAGAGGACTCTACCATCGGTTTTGCCTCGTGCAATAGGCCCGAAACACGATCGGTGCGCGCGAGTGGGAGGTCCGGAGACGAGTTCGGGGGTGAGGGTGCGTCGATGCGCACCGCGTGTCGAAGGACGCCCGACGCGGGGGCTCTCGAGGCCGCCCATGGAGCGCAGCGTCGGGGGCACGGTCGCCGCCCGAGTGGTCGCCTCAGGCGTTGGCGGGTCGCTTGCGTCCGGCGAAGGCGACCCCTGCGAACGCGACCAGGCAGACCAGGGCATAGACCGGGGCCGGCACGCCGCTCTCGTGCTCCCCGCTCTTCAGTTCCGCTTCCGCGCGGCTAAGCGCATCGACGTAGACGTCCTCGGGCTGGTTGCCGATGATGCGCCGCCCGCCGATGTAGGTCGTCGGTAGGCCGACCATCTCTGCGTCGCGGAGGATCTGCATCTCCTTGTCGAGCGCCTGCTGGGTGTCCGCGCTCTGGACGCACGCCTCGAACTTCTCCAGGTCGAGCCCGAGCGCCTTCGCAGTGCGCGTCGCGCCAATCGAGCCTATCGGCTCGTTCTCGAGCATTCGCTCGGCGTACTCGTCGCCCTTCCCCTGCTCCCGCGCGCAGAGGTGACCCAGGGCCGAGGCCTTGGCGTTCAGGTGGAAGGCCAGGGGGTAGTTCTTGCGAACGAAGTTCACCTTCTCGCCGTAGGGCTCCTTGGCCTTCGTCAGCTTCGGGTGCAACGCGCGGCAGTGCGGGCACTCGAAGTCGAAGAACTCGACGACGTTGATCTTGTCAGGCGCATACAGCGCTGCGATCGGCGGCGGCACCGGGGGCAGCGGCCTGAATCGCGGCCAGAGCGCGGGCGCCGCCACGGCGATGACGCCCATCAGCGCCAGCGCCCAGGGTGCGAAGTCCGGACCGTAGGCAACGCTGCGGCCCTGCTCCTCGGCGGCCGCCGCGTCCCCGACCGCCTTGGAGTACATGATGCTCGCCGAGCCAGCGACGATCGCGCTGATGTCGGTGACCATGCACAGCCAGCACAGGTGCTTCACCACGGCGACCTGCAGCACGATCAGGAACAGCCCGACCGCCGCCCCCGCGGAGGCCGCGTAGACCAGCAGCTTGCGCCCGCTGGCGGAGTCTTTCCAGAGGGATAACAGGTAGAGGCTGGCGAAGCCGGCGAGGCCCACCGCCGGCACGGGGATCGAGCCGTTGAACAGGTAGCCGTAGCCGCTGCCGCGCACCTTCGCACAGGCAGAGTCGGCGCCGCAGAACGCCTCGGCGGGCGTGGTGTAGTCGATCAACAACGCCATGCTTGCCGCCAGGGCCAGCAAGGTGGCGATGCGCAACAGCAAAAGCCAGCTTCCTCTCGACGCGTGTCCTGCTCGCACTCCCGCGTTCTAGCGCCAAGCCCAAGGGAGTCGAAGCTTTTGGGGAAAACCGCCGCAAACGGCCCACGAGACGCCCTGTGGGACCAGCGTGCTGCGGTTCGGCAGCGGCGTGGACCAGCGGGGGGGCGGGCAGCCAGCACCCGCAGGATGACGTTGGGCGCGGCGCGGGGACGGTCTATAGCGGGGACCATGGCTCGTTTACCCAAACCCGAAGCAATCGTTGAAGCGCTGCTCGCCGAAGGCCGCCCGCTCAGTGTGGGCGAGATTGGAGAACTCTGCGCCGTGCCTCGTGGTTCCCGGCGCCGCCTGCCCGAACTGCTCGACGGCCTGGTCGCCGAGGGCAAGTTGAAGGAGATGCGCGGCGGGAAGTATCGCGCCGACGTGCGCAAGCGCAGGTCCGACGAGAGCTGGGAGGGCTTCCTGAACGTGAATCCGCGAGGATTCGGCTTCGTGGTCCAGGTGGGCAAGGACGACGTGTACGTTCCTCCGGAGGCGATCGGGGGGGCGATGCACCGGGATCGCGTGCGCGTCGGCGTGGTCGGGCGGAGCTCGAGGGGCGTCGAGGGCCGGATCGAGGAGATCGTGGAGCGCCGCAGCCCACGGGTGGCTGGGGTCCTGCGGCGTCGAGGTGGCTCGCTGTGGATGGATCCGGATGACACCCGTATCCGTGGTCCCATCACGTTGCCGGCGGGGGAGCAACGAGGCTCCGAGGGTGACGCCGCGGTGGTGAGCATCACCCAGTGGCCAGACTCCGGCAACGAGAACCCGCACGCCGAGCTGGTGGAGGTGCTGGGGGCTGACGGAGATCCGCAGGTCGAGGTGGCCAAGATCCTCGTGCGCGAGGAGGTCACGGAAGAGCACCCGCCAGAGGCGATGGCCGAAGCCGAGGGCATGGCTGCCAGGTTGCGTCGCGTTGCCGCGGAGAAGCGAGAAGACCTGCGGCACGTGCCCTTGCCGACCATCGATCCCGAGGACGCGCGCGATCACGATGACGCCGTGTGGGCCGAGCGCGATGGCGACGGCTACAAGATCTGGGTCGCCATCGCCGACGTCAGCGAGTACGTCCAGCCCGGCTCTGCGCTGGATCAAGAGGCGTTGCGGCGCGGCTGCACCATCTACCTGCCCGATCGAGCAATCCCCATGTTGCCCTCGGCGCTCGCCGCCGACCTGTGCAGCCTGCTGCCGGACACCGATCGCCTGTGTCTGTGCGTCATTGCCGAGCTGGACAAACAGGCGAAGGTCAAGCGAGTGAAGATCGTGGAGGGTGTGATGCGCTCGGCGGCGCGCCTGACCTATGGCGGCGTCGCGCGCGCGCTGGGCTTCACCGAGGAACCACCGCGCAGCGCCCAGGCGGATGCCTTCAAGCGCGATCTGAAGGTGCTCGCGGAGGTCACCGGGAAGCTGCGTCGCGCGCGCATGAAGCGTGGCGCGCTGGACCTGGACCTGCCGGAGGCGCGCATCGTCGTCGACCCCGAGACGGGCGCGCCGACCGCGATCTACCGCCGCACCCAGGACCCGGGTATCAAGCGCGCATATCAGATCGTCGAGGAGCTGATGCTGCTCGCCAACGAGCTGGTGGCGCGCTGGCTCGGGCGGCGCAAGTCGCTGGCCATCTACCGGGTCCACGGCAAGCCCGATGAACAGAAGCTCGAGCGACTGGGTGAGGTCGCTCACAAGCTGGGTGTGCGCTTCGACCTGGACGAGATGCTGGAGCCGCTCGGCCTGGGCAAGTTCTTGCGCTCGATCCAGGAGCACCCGCGCAAGCAAGTGCTCGAGGGCTTGACGCTCCGCTCGCTGAAGCAGGCGACGTACGACATCTCCAACGTGGGCCACTTCGGCCTGGCCTCCGATGCCTACCTGCACTTCACCTCGCCGATTCGGCGCTACCCCGATCTGATGGTGCACCGGCAGGTCAAGCACCTGCTGCGCGGTGGTGCCGTCGACACGACTGATTCCGCGCGGGAACAAGCGGCGACGGCCGCCACGCGTTCAAGTCAGCGGGAGCGCGCCGTGATGGACGTCGAGCGCGAGGTCTCCGATCTGTATCGGGCGCTGTTCATGCGGGATCGAATCGGGGATCGCCTCGAGGGGACCGTCACCACGGTGGTCGGCTCGGGGCTCTACGTCAGCCTGGACGACCCCTTCGTCGACGTGCTCGTGAGGCTGGAGTCGCTGGGACCCGATCGCTACGAGATGACCGACGATGAGCTCGGTGTCCACGGTCTGAACAGCGGGGACCTGGTCCAGGTTGGGGACCGGATGCTGGTGGAGATCGAGGACGTCTCGGTGCTGCGACGGGCGGTGTTCGCGCGGCGCATTCCGCCGGACGATCTGGCGCAGAAGCCCCAGCGGGGACGTCGCGGTAGGCGCACGCTGGACGACGCGCTGAGCAAGCGCGGGTCACGCAACGACGGCGGTCGCAAGGCGAGCCCTCGCAGCGGGCGCGCGGGCCCTCGCGCAACGGGGCGTGACGCCGGTGCGCGCAAGGCTGGTCCCAAGGCGAGCAAGCCGAAGGCGTCCAAGAACAAGGGCCGGCGCAAGAAGTAGAGTGGTTGACCGGGTGGGTGAGGTGGCCCCGAAGTGCGCCTCACCCCCGACCCTGGCTCCGTCGTCGAGCGGTTCAGCGGGGCGTGATGGATCCGCAGGGGAACGAGATCTTGATGTCGTGGTCCCCGCTCTTGATCGCCTCGCAGGCGTCGCCGACCAGCTCCACCTGACTCGGTGAGTTCAGCTGCCAGCCGTTGGGATCGTCCTGGGCCAGCGTCTCGCCGTCCAGTCTGACGTTGCCCTTGCTCTGGGCTTCCATCGCGACGGTGCCGTTCAGGTCGAAGATGCAGGAGCGCACGCCTTCGATGATGGTGTTGAAGGCGTCGATCAGACCGGCCTGATCATTGGCCTTCCAGAACGGCGCGTCGGGACCGCTGGTGGTGCCGGTACCCGCGTTCGCGACGTCTTGGAGGTGCGCGTCGCTGATGTCGCTGCCCACCGCGATCACGTAAGTGCGGATGCCCTGACCGAATGCGGCCGTGGCGGCGTCGACGGAGATCTTCTGGGAGCTTGCGTCGTGGGCGTCAGCGTCCGTGCAGTTGTCTGGCTCGCCGTCCGTCGCCAGCACGATGGCCTTGTCCCCGGGTTCGGTGACCTGAGCCAGCTCCGCCGCGACCGCGGTGATGCTCTCACCCGTGGGCGTGTCGCCGTCTGGGTCGCTGGCAGAGTAGAGCGCCTCCAGTGCGTTGTAGTTGCCGAGCGCCACGCTCTGTTCCGTGAGGATCGGGCACTCGCCGCCCTTGAAGCCCCCGTGGCTGGTATACAGGCTGAGGCCGAAGCGGACCTTGTCCTCGAGCGTGAACACGACGCCGCTCGGCATGTCGAAGAGCGCGTCGTAGACCGCGTTCCAGCGCGTGGTGCCTGCGAACTTCTCGGACATCGATCCCGACTGGTCGACCAGGAGCACGACGGTAGGCGTCTGGGGCTCGAACTTCACGTCCTCGTCGATGCACCCGGAGCCACCGGTGCCACCGGTCGAGCCGCCGCCAAATCCGCCGACGCCCGAGCCGCCAGACCCGCCCTCGCCGTCCTCGCATTGCCCCAGGGAATTGCAGTGCCGACCCAGTCCGCACTGACTGCCGTCCGTCGTGCACTCCGCGGTGCAGGTGTCGCCCGCGCCGCAGTGAGTTCCGCTCGGGCAGTCCTGATCGAAGGTACACTCGCCGCCGCAGGCGTCTCCGAGCTCGGCACAGACCGACGTGCCATCGGAGGAGCCGCTGCAACCGCCGGGAAACAGACTCGCCGCGAGGAGCAGTGCGCCGATGGCGATGCCGCTGGCTGCGCGCGAGGTGGAGTACGGACGACGGGAGCCTTGGTGAAGCGACGTCATGCCCTCCAGGGTAGCACGCCGATTCCTGCCGCACGGCAGACCGCGGATCCCATTCGCGCAGATACGAGTCCAGTTCACGTAGCGGTGACGGGTGTGCTCGTGCCAACGCGCGTGACGCCTGGACTTTCCATGCGGCGAACCCGCAGCACTCCGTGCCATCCGCTGTGGGCACAATTCGCGTGCTTGGGCTGGCCCGGGGATGCACGGCCAGCACGGGGCCGATCTTCTCGCTTCGACGGGCGATTTCGCGCGCTGGTGCCTGGGAGGTCGCGCTCCGGTGTCCCGGGACAGCCTTGCTAGTCGGCGACGTAGAGCATGCCGAAGGCCGCCACCCCACGCCTGCGCAGGTCGCGACGTAGCTGCTTTGCGTCGCTCTGCGGTCCGAGGAGCGCTCCGAGCAGGCACGCCGCGAAGCCGTCCAGGGTGTCTCCGCACGCGGAGAGGTCGTCGCTCGTGCCCCTCAGCACCTGTTGCCAGGCGCTGGCGTTGGCCTTGAAAGCGTCGCTCGGTTCGAGGCAGGAGCCGCGCAGGCTCGCGATCCCGGCCTGGTGCAGGCAGTCGACCACGTCGTCCGCGAGGGCGCTCGAGTCGACCAGCTTGCCCTCCATCAGCCGGGGGAGCACCGCGGCGGCTCGGGTGGCGCCGGCTCTCAGCGCGACGTCGCACAGGGCGTTCACGAACTCGGCGTAGTGATCTGGAGCGAGCTGCGGGTCGCAATGGGGTGCGCCGTCCGCGTCCGGCGCCTGACCGTCCTGTCCCGGCCTCGACCCGAGCGTTGCCGCAGGGAGCTGGACGTCGCTCGCTGGATGGGCCGCGTCCAGTGGCTCCGCCGCGGCGGCGAACTCCGCGCACAGGGCCTCGGCGACCGCGTCTGCCAGGTCGTCCACCGCGCTGCGACCCAGCACTGGTGTTGAGTGTACGCCGCTGGGCGGCGCGTCCAGGGGCGCGAACTCCGTCTCCGAGTCGATGATCTCGAGTGTCTTCAGTACCTCGAAGAGCTCCGCGTTGAGCGCTCGGTCGTCGTCGAAGCGCTGCCCCTCGTTCATGGGCGTCGATGGTGGGAGGTTCTCGATCAGCTCGGCGACGGGTGGCGGCACGCTGGCTTCGGCTTCCAGCACCGGTGGTACGAGCTCCTCGTGGCCTGGCTGGGCGTCGAGCGTAGCGACGGCGGAGCGGTGGGTGGCTGGGCTCGGCTCCTCGAGCTCGGTGGCAGCGAAGCTCAGGTCGTCGAAGCGCTCCAGCAGCTGACTGAGCAGTGGGCCCGGCGCGCTCGTCAGGTGTAGCTCGTCAGTCGCCGCGGGGCGGTCCCACTCGCTGAACAGCTGTGGGTCGGGCACACAGATGCTGAAGCCCAGGCCATCGCGTGAGCGCTGCAGCAGGCTCTGGACGACGCTCGCTGGCGGGAGCGGGATCCTGGTGCTCGGGGTCGCACCGACCGTGGGAGGCGTGGGTTCCACGGCTCGAGGAGGAAGCGGCGTCAGCGGCACCAGCTCCGCAGCTTCGGGCTGGTGTGCGCGCATGACGGCGCGAGGCTGACCGGTGGGGGTCAGGCAGACCCACGAGGCTCCGAGGTGGAGTCGGTGATTGTCGTTGGGGAACTCGGGCGACGAATACGGGCGGAAGCGCATGGCGAAGGACCTCTACGCTTTGGCTACCGTGCGGCGTGAGATCCGCCAAAAAAGCCGCGCGGATTGCCTACTGCGGGACTTCGCTAAGCGGCGTGCCTCAGAAGCCGATGCCGACGCCGATGCTGACTCCGGAGCGCGGGCGCCGCTGGTATTCGCGCACGAGCAGCATGTGCGAGATCAGCGTGCAAGTCCGGCGCGCGGGGCCGTCGCAGCCCACCCAGCGCCCGGCGTCTTCGCGGTCACCGTCCGCGTCGTAGCGCACCACCGTCCCGTCCGGCATGATCGCCAGCCAGGCCGCCGCGGCGTTGGGGGGGGCCGCGTTGGACACACCGATCCGCCCCAGGAGCTCGTTGTCGTTTCCGGCAACGAATCCGTCGGGCAACAGGATCGCCACCGGGTCGTTGTCCTCATCGACGACGCGGCCGACGCGATCCACCAGCAGGATCGGCTCGCCGTCTTCGAGCACTTGACCATTGGGGAGGATCTCGATGGGGTCGTCGTCGGGGCGATCCCAGCGGGCCGCTTGAACCACCAACGCCGCTCCGCCTTCTTGCCAGCGGGGGGGAGGGTTGGCGCTGCAGGCCAGCGCGAGCAACGCGCCGCCGAGCAGAGCGGCAGCGCGGAGCGGACCACGGGAGCGAGGAACGATCGCCTTCACGTCCCCGAATCTACCGCGCAGGCGCCACGAAGGCACGCCAACGCCCCGTGGGGTGAGCTATAACCCCGCTGAAATGCTCGATGCGAGATACGTAGCAGACCACCTGGACGAGGTTCGAACCGCCCTCAGGCGCCGCTCCGAGACGGCCGCCAGCGCGCTCGATGGCATCGCCAAGCTGAGCGAACGTCGGCGTACCCTGATCGGCCGCACAGAGACGTTGCAGGCCGAGCGCAACGCCGCGAACCAGGCCATGGCGGCGCTGGCGAAGGGGCCCGACAAGGCCGCGTTCGCCGAGAAGCGCAACGCACTGAAGCAGCTCTCCGGGCAGATCAAGGAGCTCGAAGCGGAGCTCGGCGGGGTCGAAGCGGAGATGTCGGAGCAGCTGCTTCAGGTGCCCAACTTGCCCGACCCGAGCGTCCCCGACGGCAAGAGCGAGGCTGACAATCCGGTGGTGCGCACCTGGGGCGAGGCGCCGACGTTCGACTTCGAGCCCAGGAACCACTGGGAGATCGGCGAGCGCCTGGGGATCCTGGACTTCGAGCGCGCGGCCAAGCTCAGCGGCTCTCGCTTCAGCGTGCTGACCGGCCTCGGGGCGCGCCTGGAGCGTGCCATCGCAGGCTACATGCTGGATTTGCATACGGGAACTCACGGCTACACGGAGGTCTCTGGGCCGCTGATGGTGAAGCCCGAGGCGCTGCTCGGCACGGGACAGCTGCCGAAGTTCGAGCAGGATCTGTTCCGCACCCAGCGGCGCCTGGCCGAGGACGACAAGGAAGGCGACAGCTCGCCGCTCTTCTTGCTGCCGACGGCGGAGGTCTCGTTGACCAACCTGCACGCCGACGAGGTGCTGGAAGCGGATCAGCTTCCGGTCGCGTACACGTCGTACACACCGTGTTTCCGTAGTGAAGCAGGGTCCTACGGGAAGGATGTGCGCGGACTGATACGGCAGCACCAGTTCGGCAAGGTGGAGCTCGTTCGCCTGTGCACGCCGGAGACCTCGCTGAACGAGCTCGAGGTGCTGACGGGGCACGCCGAGAAGGTCCTGCAGGGGCTCGGTCTGCACTATCGGGTGGCAGCCTTGTGCGCCGGCGACATGGGCTTCAGCGCGGCGAAGACCTACGATCTCGAGGTATGGCTACCAGGCCAGAGCGCCTTCCGTGAGATCTCCAGCTGCTCCGTGTGTAGTGATTTCCAGGCGCGGCGCGCCAAGATTCGATACCGGGCGGAACCAAAAGGGAAGCCAAGGCTGTTGCATACGCTGAACGGCTCGGGGCTCGCGGTGGGGCGCACGCTGGTGGCGATCCTCGAGCAGTATCAGCAGAGCGACGGTAGCGTGAAGGTGCCCGAGGCGCTGCGAGAGCGCCTGGGCACCGACGTGATTCGCTGACGCGGGCTCAGGAGCCTCCTGCCACACCCCGTGTGTAGTCGCAGGAGGCGCTCTGTGTCTTGACGCAGCGGTTGCTCTCGCAGCTGTAGCCGGCGGCGCACTCGAGGACGCAAGCCTCGCCGGCTGAAGGGGCGGCTTCGCACGTGTCTTGCTCGCAGGTGTTGCCCTTCGCGCAGCGGCGGAGGATCACGTTTCCGCTCGGGGTGCAGGCGCTCCCCGCGCTCGGCAGACTGGCGCACTTCTTGGAAGCCTGGTCGCAGTAGGCCGTGGTGGTGCACAGGTCGAGCGTGCCCAGACAGGTCTGACCCACCTCGGGCAGACTCTGGCAGGTCTTGTCCGTCTGAGAGTCGATGCCGATGCAGTAGAGCCCGGCGTCGCACTCGTCGTTCTGCTGACAGCTCGCTCCGACTCCGCCCCGAGCGATCAGCGCGGTGCACACCCCTCCGTCGCACCTGGAGCCTCTGACGCAGTCGTCGCCGCTCGAGCCGTCGAGCGGCGCACAGGCCTCACCCGGTTGCTTCGCGCCGTAGTAGATCTTGCAGTCCGCGAACTCGTACGCCAGCTTGACGAAATTCGTATCGAGGACGATGTCTTGACCGCTCCGGCAGTCGATGGCGTCGACGACGCTCCTGAGCTTCGTGACGCACGTTCCGTCGTAGCTCAGGTCGGTGTCCTTGCCTTCATCGATGGCTTGCTGAACGGTGGCCGCGACCTGCAGCTCGCAGTCCTTCTGACTGCTGAAGGTCTGGTCGTTCTCGTCACAGCTACAGGCGTAGTAGTCGCTGCACAATGCCGCGGCGACGGCGTTCGGTGCGTCGGTCTGGGACACGCTGCCACCGCCTTCATCACTACTGCAGCCGTAGGGCAGCGCGCCGACGAACAACGCACCTAACCCCCAGATCCAACTCGAACTCCAAGCTCCGATGCGCATGATCACTCCTCCTGAGGGCGCTCTTGCCCCGGCGTCCCCAGCACCCTGCAAGTATCGTACGCGAGGCTTGGCGCGGCGTGCGAGTGATCCTCGCTGGGCTAGCGCTGCGGAACGACGCGAGTGCCGAGCATGCGGGCCAGGCGGTGGAAGTCGCTCTCGGGCGAGACGAAGCGGACCTCGGTGAGCAACGTCTCGGGGTCGACCAGCGCGGAGAAGGGCACGAACTGCAGATCGAGCTGGCCGGTCACACTGACCATGTGACCATCCAGACCCTCCTCGACCAGCGCGCGATACGCGCCGACACCGAGCTGGGAGCCCAGCATCACGTCGAAGGCATGGGGCACGCTGCAGCGGGACTCGTAGCCCAGCTGAACGCCTGTCAGCTTCTTCTTGCGTCCGGTCCGCGCTTCGAAGCGCTCGCTCACCAGCTGCGCCACCAGCTTTCCGATGTCGATTTTCCCCAGGGAGATGTGACCATGTTCGTCTCGAGAGACGCCATCCAGGAAGCTCTGGGGCAGCATCTCCGCGAGCCCTTCGGCGAGGACGACGGTGCCGTACTGCTTGCCCCGGTGTTCACGCGTGAGGATCAGGTCCACGATCCGATCCGCGAGCGCCTCGAGGTTCAGGCGTTGCTCCTCGCGCTCGCCCCGGCCATCACGCACGACCTCCTTCAGCGCAAGCTCGCCTCGCACGTCTTCGACCGCCACGACCAGGTGCGCCTCGCCAGCGATGGCCACGCCGTACGACAGCCAACCAGCCTTGCGTCCCATGGTCTCGACGATGAAGTAGGAGCCCGTCGCCATGGCGTCGGCGCGCAGGTTGAGGAGCTCCTGCGCCATGAAGTCCACGGCGGTGAAGAAGCCGAAGGTGAAGTCGATCCCGCGGTAGTCGTTGTCGATGGTCTTCGGGAGGTGTACCACGCGGATACGCTTCGCGTCCGCCGGCAGGGTCTTCTGATATTCGTGGAGGAAGTTCGCCGTCTTCAGCGTGTCGTCGCCGCCGATGCTGATCAATGCGTCCACTTCCAGCTCGCACAGCGCGCGATACACGTTGTCCAGGCGCCGCGTCTTCTCGGGGATGCGCAGGTCCGCGGCGCCATGTATGTCCTTGCCAGGGTTCGCTCGTGCGGTCCCGATGATGATGCCGCGGGCGTTGCGTAGCCCGCGCAGGTGATGATCCTCGAAGCGGAAGTAGTGCTTCTCTGCCTCGAGTCGGGGGAGCTCGTCGCCGAATGACTGCAGGCTCCCGTAGCCGTGCCGGAACCCGAGCACCTCTCTGCCCTGGCGGCGGAACGACATCACCGCCGAGCAGATCACGGCGTTCGCTGCTGGAGCGGGGCCACCCGAGAACACCACACCGACGCGGCGGATCTGCGAGCCTGAGTGGTCCGGGGTCTGGGGGGGAGAGGGCGACGAGGCTTCCGACATTGCCCCAGGGTACGCCTCCGGGCAGACGGGATCGACGCCTGTTTGGCCAGCGGAGGTCCTCGGTCTCAGACCAGGGGCGCTGGTTCTCCGGGTGCGAAGGAGTCGAACAACGCCACGTACTCCGCGGTGGTCGACGGCTTGGTGAAGAAGTCACGCGCGCCGAGCCTCTGGGCCTGCGCACGATCTCGCGGATCGCTCGAGCTGGTCAGCATGCAGACGATCGGGAGCTCGTCGAACGCAGCATCTTGCCTCAGGTGCTCCAGCACCTCGATGCCGGACATCTCTGGCATGTTGATGTCCAGCAGCACCAGGGCGGGCATCGGGTGCTGCCCCAGCTTGACCCCGCTCATGTAAGCGATGAAGTCACGACCGGAGGCGAACGCGAGCCAGGGCGCGTGCAGGCTCGATCGTCGGTAGCAAGTTTCCGCAAGGAATAAATCGCCGTCGTTGTCGTCGACCATGACGATGGCGTTCTCGTTGGCGAGTCGCGTCACACCCTCAGCGTAGCAGCATCACTGCTGTCGCCAGAGAGTTTAGCTGGGTGCAGCAGACACCCCGTCACTCAAGCACCAGCGTGCGCGCTCGTGAGGCTGCCTCGCCGAGGCTGAATTGGCAGCGTGAAGTAGAAGAGCGTGCCCTGGCCTGGCTCGGACTCCGCCCAGATCCGCCCGCCGTGGCGCTCGACGATGCGTTTCGCTACGGCGAGCCCGATGCCAGAGCCGGGAAACGACGTGCGAGGGTGTAGCCTCTGGAACATCTGAAAGATGCGGTCGGCGAACCGGGGTTCGAAGCCCACACCGTTGTCGCGGACGCAGAACAGCCACTCAGTGCCGGCATCCGTGGCGCTCACGTGAACCTCCGGGGGCGCGTCGGCGCGGCGGAACTTCAGGCCGTTGCCGATCAGGTTCTGGAACAACTGTAGGAGTTGTCCGGCCTCGGCGTCGACGCTCGGGAGGTCGCTCCAGGTGACCTTGCCAGCGCTGTCATCGACCAGGCGCTTGAGATTCTGCGTGGCGATGTCGACGATCTCGCCGCAGTCGCACGCGGTCGGCTTCACCGCGTGGGCCTCGATCCGGGAGTAGGCCAGCAGATCGTCGATCAGCTCCTTCATCCGCTTGCCGCCGGTCGTCGCGTACTGGATGAAGCGCTGCGCGCGCTCATCGAGCTGGCCCGCGTAGTCGCGCTGCAACAGGTCCATGTAGGCCGAGACCATGCGCAGCGGCTCCTGCAGATCGTGGGAGGCCACGTAGGCGAACTGCTCCAGGTCGGAGTTGGAGCGCGTGAGATCGGTGATGATGCGCCGCAGATCCTCCTTGGCTCGCTTCAGCTCGGTCAGGTCGCGTACGAACGCAGTGAACAGCGGCGGGTCAGTGCCCGCCAGGCGCACGATGCTCGCTTCAACGGGGAAACGGGATCCGCCCTTGCGCTGGGCTACCAGCTCGACCCGTCGACCGAGGATGCGCGACTTGCCGCCTGCGCGCTGATGAGCGAGCCCCGCGCGATGGGCGGCGCGCTCTTCCTCGGGGATCACCAGCTCGGCCAGCTCGCGGCCAACGGCCTCAGACATGGAGTAGCCGAACAGAGTCTGCGCAGCGGCGTTGAACTCGACTACCTGGCCAGCGTCGTCGATGGTGATGATCGCGTCGATGGCGCCGGCGAGGATGGCGGCGTTGCGTCGCTCGAGCCCGAGGCGATCGCTCATGTCCCTGGCGAAGGTCGACGCGGCCACCACCTGTCCGAGGTTGTTGCGGATCGGGGAGACCGTGATGGCGACGTCATGGCTGCGTCCGTCCTTGGAGACACGCCGTGTGACCAGGTTTCTCACCCCGCGCCCTGCCCGCACCTCACGCATCACCCAGTCGAGTTCGGCGCGCCTGTCCTCGGGGACGATGAGCGAGATGTGCTGTCCCAGCGCGTCGGATGCGGGATAGCCATAGAGTTCCTCTGCCGCGCGATTCCAGGCGGTGATCGTGCCGTCCGGGGTCTTGCTCAGGATCACGTCCTGGGACGACTCGACCAGAGCCGTGAACAGGCGCTCGCGCTCATGCAGGCGGTGGTGGCCTTCTTCGATGGCCGCCTGCCAGCCCTGCAGCAGGGCGCCGAACGTGACCTGAGTGTAGTGCTCCAGGCCCGTGGCGAAGGCGCCCACCCGTCGCGGATCGAACTCCGACGAGTCGGTCCAGCGTTCCCAGACCACTCTCCGCAAGGCGCCCAGGACATGCAGCCAGGTGGTGAGCGATACGCCGATGGCGGCGAAGTGCCTGCCGCGTTCCCGGTAGCTATCGACGAAGGGCTGGAGATCTCCCTCGATGAACGCCCGATGCTCCAGTGCACGTCGTTCGTCGGTCGAGCCTGCGAGGCGATCGTTGTGGATCAGCGCGAGCAGCGTGTCGCCCCCAGGGGACTGCGAGAGGGTTGCCAGGATCTCGGGAGCGAGGTCGTCTCGCCGCTGCCTGAACCACTGGTAGAAGAAGTTGGGGATCAGCGGCACGAAGTCATCGAGGGCGGAGCCAGGAGCGTCCCGCTGCAGATCGCGATCCCGGGCTGCTTGCAGGGTGATCCGCGTGGCCGCCAGGTGAACCACGCGCTCGAGCTCCTGGGGATCGGGAAAGCCCAGCACCTGGGTGTCCATCGGCAGGTTCGGGCTTTGGTCCACCACCTCGCGCACCTGCTGCAGCTCGCTGGTCGGGACGTAGAGCACCAGGCGCGCGGCGGGAGCGAGCTTTGCCAGGTGCTGCGCGGCGAGCGTGGCGTCGGGCTCCTCCGGTCCAATCAACACCAGGTCCGCGGCGAGCGCGTGCGTGAGCTCTCGCCACTCGGTCTCGAGTCGAGGCTCGAAGTGCGGGCGTAGCGCCGCCTCCAGCTCCTGAGAACAGCCGATGAGCAGCGCTACGCGAGAGTCCAAAGCATCCTTCCGCGTTCCACCTCAGGGTCGCATGGGGCGACCTGAACGAGGCGCCCGAGATGTCAGCGCCGCGCGACACAGCGTGTGCGAAGCGCTCGCCCCCGACGAGCGTAGGGGTACGAGCGCAGGATCTCAACGGCGGTGAGGGTGCCGATGGAACGTCCAACTGACTTTCTGACTCATCTCTCCGCCAAACTGCACCACCCTTGGGGGTGACCAGAAGGTAAAGATCGGCGAATTCCTGGAATTCCTGTGGACTCCTCAGGCGATGTGGTCTGGGGCCAGCTCGACGTCGTCCTCGAGCTCGTCGTCCTCGACCGGTGGAGGGCCGTCCTCGGGGCGACGACCCACGACTCGTAACCACAGCACGATCACCGCGCTACCCAGGATGTAGGGTAGCCACGTCGGTCCCCCGAGGGCGATCGGCAGGTAGCCCACCGTCGCGGCCACCAGCATCACGAACACGGCGTAGGGCAGCTGCGTTTCCACATGGTCCAGGTGATCCGAGCCGGAAGCGATGCTGGACATCAGCGTGGTGTCGCTGATGGGTGAACAGTGGTCGCCGAAGATCGCCCCGTCCAGAACCGCAGCGCCCGTCAGGATCATCAGAGGCAGCCCCCCCATGGAGTGCGCCAAGGGCACCGCGATGGGGATCAGGATGCTCATCGTCCCCCACGACGTGCCCGTGGCGAACGCGATCGCAGCGGCGAGTCCGAAGGTCGCCAGGGGAACGACCCAGAGCGCGATGTTTCCTCGCAGCGTCGCTCCCAGCACCTCCTGAGCGCCGAGGTCCTGACACACCTGTGCCAGCGCCCAGGCCAGCAACAGGACCACCACGGCGGAGGCTGCGTGCCGCACACCGTTCCAGTAGGCGCGCAACGCAGCGCCGACGCCGAGGATGCCCTGCGCGAGGGGCAACGCCAGCGCCAGCAGCGAGCCAACGCTCGCGGCCAGGAGCAGCATCTTGACGTTGTTCTCGCTCGCCCCGAGCGTCTCTCGCCAGAAGGTGAAGCTCAGCGCGAGGCCCGGGTTGCCGCCGAGCTTGCCGGCGCCGCCACCATCGACGATGAACCCCACCATCGCGACGAGTACCACCGCGAGGATCGGGATCAAGGCGTTGCGAGCGCGGTGCGGCTTGTCCTCCGGAGGCGCCATCAACTCCGAGTTGCCTTGCGCCATCGGGCGCGCGCCATCTCTGAGTGGCTTCTGCAGGTGACGCGCGCGGCGCTGCGCTCTGAGCATGGGTCCGAAGTCGCGCCCCAGGAGCGTCGACGCGAAGACGAACACCAGCGAGAACACGCAGTAGAATCTGAAGGGCAACGCCGAGAGCACGAGCGCGTAGCCGCGCTGGTCGAGCCCCAGCGCCTGCGCCTGGGCATCCAGTAGCCCTACCTCGTGACCTATCCATGTGGAAATAACAGCGAGGCCGGCGACGGGTGCGGCGGTGGAGTCGACTATGTATGCTAATTTCTCTCGGGAAATGTGCCAGCGATCGGTGAGCGGGCGCATCGTGGGGCCGACGAGCATGCAGTTGGCGTAGTCGTCGAAGAACACGAAGAGCCCCATCAGCGCCGCGCCGACCTCGGTGGAGCGCGCTGACCGGATGCGCCGGCTGACCCACTCGACGATGCCCGAGGTCCCTCCAGCGCGGCTGACCACCTGCACCATCCCGAGCAGCGCCAGGGTGAAGCCGATGATGTAGAGGTGGGTGGGGTTGGTCAGGTTGTCCAGGACGTAGGTCTTGCTGCCCTCGACGAACACGCCCGACTTGAAGCGCAGGATCGCGCCGATCAGCACCGCGCCACCCAGCGCCGGGAGCAGTCGTCGCGTCGCCAGCGTCACGACCACCGCGACCAGCGGCGGCACCAGCGCCGTCCAGCCGACTGCTCGCCCTTCGTGGACCGCGCTCGGCAACAGGTGTGGCAGCAGGCCGAGCAGCGCCACGCCCAGCGACACGGCGATCAGGCGGCCGTGGAGCTCTCGAATCCCGCTGGGGGTCTTGGGGGTGAGGGAGGTGCGCGCCTGGGACCGCCTCGCGTGAGGATCGGGCACGCTGCGAGGAGGTCTGTCAGAGAGCCGCTGGCTAGATGGCGCCTGGATTTCGTCCGTCACGCGCGGACGCTACTTCGGCCCACCGCGGACCACCACCGATGGCGGACGCGAAAATGGCACTCGTCTGTCTTCAGCGCCGGCAGTCGAGCGCGAGGGGTCCCGCAAGGCGCGGGGTCGAGTCGGGTTGCTGCCTTATAGTGCGGTCGCCGAGTGGCTCGGGCGTCCGGCTGTTGGGGGCTGCAGTGCCCGCTCTGGTCTTACCGTCGGCGCGTCACTTGTGCGATGGTCCCTCAGGCTTTGGGGTGGTGCCCGCGTCTTCCGCCCGTCCCGGTTGGTGTGTAGCTGTGGCGCCGCGCGCGCCCAACGGAGAGAGCGTGAACAAGTCCTGGATTCGAGGCATGAGCCTGTTTGCCGTCATGGCGCTCGTGTTGACCCTGAGCGGTCTGGCTTTTGGTGACAAGACCCCCCCCGCGGATGGGGTCGCCCAGGCCGCCAGCGCAGCGCCCAGCGCGGCTCCGTCGGCGCCCCCAGCCGAGAGCGCGCCAGCGCAGGAGCAGCACTCCGCGTTCGGTGCCGCGCTCACCAAGTTCAATGGCCTGGTCGCCAAGAGCTTGTTCTTCGACATCTCGGCGGGTGCCTTTCAGCAGCCCAAACTGGATTCCGCAGGGAACGAAGTTCGCGGGAAAGACGGGGAGGTGGAGATGGAAGGCGCGACGGTGCCCTTCATCGTGGCCATCCTCGCGCTGGGCTCGATCTTCTTCACCTTGTGGTACCGCTTCATCAACCTGCGCGCGTTCCGTCACGCCATCGACGTCGTGCGCGGCAAGTTCGACGACCCGGAGGACGAGGGGGAGATCTCGCATTTCCGCGCATTGACTTCCGCGCTGAGCGCCACGGTCGGCTTGGGGAACATCGCAGGGGTGGCGATCGCGATTCAGAAGGGTGGCCCAGGCGCCGTGTTCTGGATGATCGTGATGGCAGTCTTCGGCATGAGCGCGAAGTTCTCGAGCTGTACCCTTGCGGTGCTCTACCGCCGCAACAACCCCGACGGCAGCATGAGCGGTGGTCCGATGTACTACCTGGACCTCGGGCTGAAGAAGCTCGGCATCGGGCCCCTGGGGAAGGTGCTCGGTTGCGTCTACGCCCTGATGGTGATGGGAGGGGCGTTTGGCGGCGGGAACATGTTCCAGTCGAACCAGAGCTACGCCGTGCTCAGGAACGCCGTGGGGCTCGGTCCCAGCGCCAAGTACGTCTACGCGACCGTGATCGCCATCGCCGTGGGGCTGGTGATCATCGGCGGAATCAAGCGCATCGGCGCCGCGACCTCACGAGTGGTGCCCGCCATGTGCGCCATCTACGTGATTGCTGCGGTGGCGGTGATCGTGGTCAACGCGAAGCAGATCCCCGAGGCCCTGGGCACGATCTTCAGCATGGCATTCACCAAGAACGCGGTGTTCGGCGGCGCCGTGGGCGTGCTGGTGATCGGCGTGACCAGGGCCTCGTTCTCCAATGAAGCGGGCCTCGGAAGCGCCGCGATCGCGCACGCAGCGGCGAAGACGGACGAGCCCGTGCGAGAAGGCATGGTCGCCATGCTTGGCCCGTTCATCGACACCATCATCATCTGCCTGATGACGGCCCTGGTCGTGGTGGTCACTGGAGCCTGGAAGTCGAGCCTCGCCAGCGCGGGTGACGTGGATCAAGGCGTCGTGATGACGAGTCAAGCCTTCGCCAGCGTCATCTCCTGGTTCCCCTACGTGCTCAGCGTCTGCGTGGTGCTGTTCGCGTATTCGACGATGATCTCGTGGTGCTATTACGGGGAGCGGGGCTGGATCTACCTGCTGGATCACTTCGGCGAGGGCACCGGGCTGCGCTCGGTGGTGGTGTTTCGGGTGCTCTTCGTGCTGGCGGCGTGGTTCGGTGCCGTGACCAAGCTGGGTCCAGTCCTGGATTTCAGCGACCTGATGATCCTGTGCATGGCGTTCCCCAACATCGTCGGCAGCGTGATCCTCGCCCCCACCCTGCTCAAGCACGTCCAGGACTACTGGGGTCGCTACAAGAGCGGGGAAATGAAGCCCTATGAACCCGCGCCTGCCGAGTAGCCGGAAGGCTGCGGGAAACGGCAGCTTTGGCGCACGGTCGCGTGGCTGTGTCGCGCTCGAGTGAGCTAGCCTCGGCCTCGATGGATTCTCGGCGCGACACCCGCCGCATCGTGTGGCTGGTGGCGCTGTTCTGGACGGCTCCCGCGCAGGCCACCCCAGCCACCACCCGCGCCGTGTGGCAGAGCGCCGGAGCCTGCATGGACGCCGACGAGCTCCAGGAGGGCGTCGAGCGCCGGCTCGGAAGGCGTGTGTTCAGCGCAGTCGCGGACCTGGTTCTGCGTGGAAACGTATCCTTCCAGGATGGCAAGGCCCACGCGGAGCTGGAGCTGCGCACCGCCGACACCCGGCTCGGGCGCCGCGGGACGCTGGTCGGGAGTCGCGACCTGGACATGGACGGCGAGGACTGTCGGGTTCTCGATGAGTCTCTCCTGCTGGTGACGTCGATCATGATCGACGTACCACGGGAGGAACTGCCGCCACCCCCTCCGCCCGAGGCGCCGCCAGTGAGCGCGGAGAAGCCCAGGGCCGTACCGCCCCTCGGTACTCCCCTGCGGCTGCCACCACGCTCGGAGGTGAAGGTCCCGGCACCTGCCCGCTCGTGGGCCTACGGCGTGTTCCTGGATGGGGCGTCCAGCGTCGGCGCTCTGCCGCTGGGGAGCGTCGGCGCCGATCTGGGGCTCCGGCTCGAACCGAGGGGGTTCTGGCCCATCGAGTTCAGCGGCGTCTACGACCACGCCTTCGCCTCGGCGGATGCTGGTGAGCTGCACATCGACTCGCTGATGTGGGGTCTCGGCTTGTGTCCCTTCGACTTTGGTCTCGAGTTGTGCGTGGGGCAGCGCGTCGGAGCCGTCTGGGCGCGAGGGGCGGGGCTGGAGAACAACCGCTCGCGACGGAGAATCCGCGGGGAAATAACTGTCGGCCTGCGCTGGTCGCCGAGTCTGGGGTCGCATCACCTGGTGCTGGGGCTGGAGGGCCTCGTGCCCCTGGTGCAGGATCGCTACCTCTATCAGCGCGGCGATGAGCAGGTGGAGCTGTTCCAGGTGGCGCCCGTCGGCGCCCGTCTGTCGCTGGGGTTTCGTCTGGGGTTGTGAGTCACCCGGTTTGATGGAGGGGGAGCGTACCCAGCACCGAATGGGCGAGTGTCGGCAGCCGGACACCCTGCTAGGCTATTCGGGCGCCGGCAGGCTTTGGGCCGACGAGGGCGTCATAATCGACCCTGCGACCGTCCACAGAACGAGTGGCGGTGACTTGGCCCCTTGGGGGGGCCATTGGTGAAGCCGCCAATGAACGAGCTACCCGATTTCAGGCGGATTTTCGATGAACACGCAGCCTTCGTCTGGCGCAGCCTGCGCTACCTCGGGGTGGCCGAGCGCGACGTCGAAGACCAGGTGCAGGAGGTCTTCGTCGCGGTTCATCGACGTCTCGGGGAGTTCGAGTGGCGCTCCAGCCTTCGCACCTGGATCTACGCGTTCTGCCTGCGAGTCGCGTCGGACTACCGACGACGCGCTCACGTGCGTCGCGAGCGCTTCCCCTCCGAGTTCCCGGAACCTCGGCTCAACCCGAACCAGGAGCGCCAGGTGGAGCATCGGGAGATGCGAGACCGCCTGGCGGCTGCGCTGGACCAGCTCGACGATGCCAAGCGAGAGGTCTTCGTCCTGTATGAGATCGAGGAGTTGGAGATGAAGGACGTGGTCGCCCTGGTGGGCTGCCCCCTGCAGACCGGCTATTCCCGACTGCGCGCCGCTCGCAAGCTGCTCGAAGAGTCGCTCCACACGTCTCCCCGTGGCGCTCGGGCGCTGCCTGACGACGAGGCGGCGGACCCGCTTAAGGAGGGCACATGAGCGAGCCCCGTCTCGACTCGGGCAGCGAGCTCGGGCGCTTGGTGGGCAGCGCGCGGGCCGACGCGCCGTCCGCCGAAGCCCTGTCGCGCATGGCGGCGCGATTGCCGGCCGGACCCCCACCGGCGGGCCCAGGCAGCGGGACTGGCGGCGCTGGGCTGAGCGGCCTGGCGAAGCTCGCCCTTGCCGTGGGGATCAGCGTCGGTGTGGGGGCGGGGGGATACGGCCTGTTCGGGGGTGAGAGCGCGCCGTCCGCCGCTTCGGGCGGGCAGGAGGCGCCCGTAACGGTAGCTCCCCCACCCGTCGAGGAGCCGAAGCCGGTAGCGCCGAGCGCGCCCGCGCCCGAGGCAGTCGAAGCGGAGAAGCCAGCCCAGCCGGAAGCTCCGCCTCACAAGGCGAACAAGCCTGCTGCGCCGAGCGAGGCGGCCATCCTCGAACGCGCTCGCCGCAGTCTCGGGAAGAACCCGGCGGGCGCGCTGGCTGCGACTCAGGAGCACAAGCGTCTGTATCCAAACGGGGTGCTGGCTCAGGAGCGCGAGGTCATCGCGATCGAGGCATTGAAACAGCTCAAGCGCGAAGGTGAGGCGAAGAGCCGCGCCGAGAGCTTCGAGACGGAGCATCCGGAGTCCGCTCATCAGCGCAAGGTCGAGTCGATTCTCGAGGAGTGATAACCCCGCAGAGCCCGTCCCACTGAAGGGGTCGTGTTACATCAGCACGGACTACGGGCGCTGCGACGTTGGTTTGCTCTGGGCACCCTCGTGGGTGTGGGCGCGCTCGCCGCGGCCTGTGGTGACGACGTCGAGGTTGGAAACGCGGGCGACGGCGGCGCTGGTACCAGCAGCGGCGCCAGCGGAGGCGTTGGCGGTTCCGCCGGGAGCGGCGCTGCAGCGGGCGGCACCGGTGGCGATCTGATCGCGAGTGGCGGCACATCCGCAGGCGGCACCAGTGGCGGCGCCGGAACCACGGCTGGTAGCGGAGGGAGCGCCGGCGGTGGCCCCTGCGTGCCCACGATGTGCCAGTCGCACTTGTATCTGTGTGGAAACTGCAAAGACGACGACAACGACGGCCTGATCGATT
>JAGQIY010001276.1 GCA_020430865.1 Myxococcales bacterium | reverse complement strand
CGTCAGGGACCGGCGCTCCCTCCGGAGGTGCGGCACATCGTCGTGCGCCGCGACGGGGTGATGGCCGTCGAGGCGAGTGACTTCAAGGTCTGGGTCAGCGACGGCTGGAGGCAGTTCGCCGAAGCCAAGGCGAAGTTCCCGGAGATCAAGGCGCGGGATCGCGAATACATGATCGAGCGCGGAGTGCTGCGGCGCCACGGGGACGCCGTCTTCTTCGCCTACGGCTGCCCCCAGAAGACGCTCTCCAGATCCATGTGGAACTGGTTCGATGCTTCGCCCGTCAACGCTCGACTCGTACGGGGCTGGGCGGGGGAGATCGTCGATCCAGAGCTGCCGACAGTGCCGACCAAGCCAGTCAAGGTGGACTGCGGAGGTGTCTCTGGCGTGCTCGGCGCGCTCTCTGGCCGGTCGACTCGGGGCGGTGTGTTCGCGCTGGAGCACTCCGAGTCGCCGCTACCGACTGGAAAACGTGTCGCGATTGCTCTCGGGGACGCGGCCTGTGCACCAGCCCAGAGCGAAGAGCGGACCGAGACCTACTCCCTGGTCAGCACGAAGCAGGGCACGAAGAGTGAGGAGAAGAAGCACACGTATCGCGTCTGCAAGGCCGACGCGAAGCTCGAGCGCTGGGGTAGCGTGGGGCTCGTCACGTCCACCGGGCTCACCCTCGTGCCGGTCAGTCCGGGCTGTCACCTGGAGTCGGTGAGCAACGCCGCTGGGCTCGGCCTGTTCGCCTGCCGCAACCCGGAACAGCAGAACGTGACCTTCGGAGTGGTCGGCGCCGGTGGACTCCAGACCGAAGTCGCGCTTCCGGGAAAGAGCACGAGTGGCCTGCGCGCCCACACCTACGCCGCGGACGGCACGCTCGTGCTGAAGGCGGAGCTCGACGGACAGTCGCGCTTCTTCTTGCGCAGCCCCGCTCAGCCCGGCGCCGGGCGCTGGCATAGTCTCCCTGCGGAGACGGTGACCGCCAAGGCGCTGGTCGGTGGTCGCGCGTTGCTCGCCTTGCCAGGGCCGGCAGGCGACCCGAAGACGCTGAACCTGGCGCTGGACACGCCCCAGGGCCTGGTGCCGCTCCCCAGCGTCCCGCTGCCGCAGAACGCGGTCGCCTGGGCGGTCACCGGCGACGGCCGAGTGAAGCTGTGGCTCCATCCGCGTCTCACCTACATGACGCAGAAGCGGAACCCTGGCGAGCCACCGCCGCTGCCGTTCTGGGTGACCAGGACCGGCGCACTCATGCCCGCGGACCAGTGAGACAGCCCGCTCGGGCGATGAGTGCTCAGGCCGCCCGGGCGGCGAAGTGCGCCTCGACGTCCGCCCGCCCGAGCACCTTGCGCGACCAGTTGTAGAACACCAGCAGGCCGATCCCCCACACCAGCGCGAAGACGGCGCCGCCGATCGTTCCACCCACGACTGCGGCCTTCATGATGCCCATGGCTCGGCCAGCGGATCCTCCCGGCATCGACGAGGTCAGTCGCTCCATGAAGTTCATGAACACGCCGTAGGTCCGAGTGGCGATGAATAGCCCCCACGCGAGCTTGAGCGCGGTGAAGCCCATGACCACTGGCAAGGCGACGCGGATCAACGCTTCCCGCGCGGAGTCCTTGTACTGCTTGGCGCTCCAGGCGCAGAAGAGTACGTAGCCCTCCACGCCCGCTCCGAGCAGCGAGATCACCGTGGCCGGGCCCTTCATCGCTGCTTCCTGCATCTCTTCGTACATCTTCGCCTGCGCCTCGATGAACCCTGGGGGCATGCCCGGCTGTGGCGGGGGCGGGCTCTGTCCGAGGCCTGTCAGGTTGGAGACGATGGCGAACAGCGCGCCGGCGACTCCCAGAGCCGACAGCACCAGCAAGATCACGAGCACGGTGTTCAGGCTCTTGGGCTCGGCGCCGGGCGTGGGCTGCGCGGTTCCTGGCGCCGGCTCCTGGGGTGGGGCGTAGACGTTCGACATGGGCGGATACTACCGGGCTCGGGCCAATGCTCAATCGCCGTTCGTCGACGCTGAAGCCTCGAGGGCGCGCAAGGCCTCGTGGCGCACCTTTCCCGTGGGCAATCGGGGGAGCTGGGCCATGAAGTGCAGGTTGCGAGGCCACTTG
>JAGQIY010001275.1 GCA_020430865.1 Myxococcales bacterium | reverse complement strand
TGTTTGCGGCCTGCAGGCGATCGATGAGCTCCGACGCTTCTGCGCGACTGAGCTCCGTGATCTGCTCGCGCCCGAACGAGTGCACGAGCTCCGCCAGACGGTCACGGGTGAGTCCTGCCTTGCGAGCGACGGCGTGGATGGCGCCCAGCTGTCGTCCGGTGAGCAGGTCATCGCGGAAGCCGCTCGATGTAGGCTCGCGCTGCTGCATGGGCTTCTTGTTTGATGGTGTGTTGTTCGGTTCGCGGGATGCGGCATCCAGAGCACGGGCTGCGCGCTGGAGCGCCTCGCCGGCTACGTGGAGACTGCGCGCGAACGCTTGGTGGTTGGTGGACATGGGTGCTCCTTTCAGCGGACGTGTGCCTGGAGCACACGCCCGGCAACTTCTTCGATTTCGAGGCGTCGCGCGGGCTCGCTGTTCCGTGCGGTTGCGGTGATGGCGTTGACCAACGTGTAGGCGTCGGTCCGTTCGGGCAGCTCCTTGCTCTGCGCCTCCAGTTTCAAGCTCTCCCCCACCCCCGCCCGCTCCTGCAGAGTGAGGTCACGGAGCTCGTCGATCACCTCCGAGACTCGCTCGACCATCACCGTCACGGCGCCGCGCCAGCGCTCGACGATACCGCGCGCATGGGTGAGTGCCGCCGGGACTGCTTCACCGATGCCGTCGCGCAGCCGACTTGGATCGCCAACGTGACGGAAAGAGAAGCTGCCAGCACGCTCAGCAACACGCAGGCCGTTGGTGCAGACCAAGCGCCACACCAGGGAGCGCACATGCACCGCGGAGCGACCGAAGGAGCTTGAGCTGATGTCGAGACCGACGTGGCTGACGTCGCCTGGCTTCACCGCTACCGCTTCTGAGGGAAACGTCAGTCGCAAGGCGTCCACGGGACCGCTTGCCACCGCGCGCACTCGCACCTCTGCGACCGCTCCATGAGATACCAGTGCTTCACGGACGGTCTCAACCAGACGCTCGACGTCGAACGCTGCGTAGCGCTCGGACATCACCGCCGTGACTTCATCCCCGCGGAGACGGAGGACGCCAGGCGCGACCCGCTGATCGGCCATGAGGTAGTTCACGGTGGCGAGCTGGAGTGGTGCCGGCAGTCTGTCGCGCACGAACTCGACTGGCGCGCCCAGGCGACTCAGCAGACCACTGAGTCCAGTCGAGCGCAGTGGCAGCGGGTCGTGATGACGTGCGAGTGGAGCGAGGGCGAAGCGCGCGTTCTGGGCGATGACCCCCCAGGTGCGCAGATCGGGGATCGGCAGATCGCGGGCGTCGCCGTCCTTCGCGTGAGCTTCGACCAGCCGAGTCGCGGCGGTGTCGAAGTCTTCATCGACGTCGCGCCAGTGGCTCGTCATGTCGGGCAGCACGCGCAATGCGGGCGGCAGCCCCAGGGTTTGAGGTTGGTTCATGGTGGTTCCTGTCTGCGGCCCGCCAGGACGGTGCCGCGAATGGATGGCGAGCGGAGGCTCCGAAGAGCCACGAGCGCTCGAGTCAGCCCGTCCAGCCGAGCTCGGTGAGGACATCACCGAGCCAAGCGCCGGATGAGCGTTGGGGTGTGGGGGTGAGCTTGAGGCAAAGAACGCGACGCTCATCGGACCAGCTCAGTGGTCGCTGGTGTCGCAGGTCGAGTCCGCCGACACCGTCGCGCCAGCGGAAGTGCAGTGCATCCGCGCTGAGCCAGACGGCGAGATCGTGCTTCTTGCGCAGGGCGACCCGCGCGACGCGCAGATCCTCCAGTCGCACGGTGACCTGTCCGAAGGGCGACTCGAGCTTTAGGAAGCGACTATTCGGTGCCTTGAGCACGTCTGGGTGCAAGAGTTCAGTCGGTTCGAGGACGACTCGTGACAGACCGTACCTCGCGGAACTGATGATCTTGGCGAGCTGTCGCTCCGCGAGCTCCACACCGCTCTCGCGATTGCGATTCCGGATGGCGAGCTGAGTTGGCTTGAGCTTTCTCCGCACGATGCGAAACATCATCTCGTCACCCAGGTCAGCGAGCTCGGACCACTGTGGCCCGAGCTGCTCTCCCCAGTGGCGAAGTTCGTCTCGCAGCCGATCCGCGCTGCCTGAGCGCAGCGCGGAGTTGAGCGCGCGATACGCACTCACGATGCCTGAGAACAGAGTTCGCTGTGACCGCTCTCGTCACCCTCTGGTGACGGGCGCGGCTCGCGACGCTCGGCTTCAATCAACGACCGCAGGAAGCGGTGATCTTCGGTGTCGCAGCGAGCAGCGCGGGCGAGGCGCCGCGCGACGACGTAAGGGTTCTGATTGCGTGGGATGCGAATTGCGTGCACCCCCATGGACAGCATCAGCCTGCGCTCCGCCAAGGTCGACGGACGCAGCACACGGCCAGAAATCCGCATGGCATTCTCCCGGTGTTGAGGCGCGTCCGGAGCGCACGCAGCGCACGAGCGGACACGCGAGTTGGTTGTGTTGCTCGATTAGTAGGCGAGCGGGCCAGAGCTCCAAGGCGGAGCGCTCTCACCGAAGCCATCGAGCGGATGACTCCTCGACGAGCTCCGTCGCGCTGAGCGCGCTGGGTGCCGCACCGCCAGGATGGCGATCACGACGCTGCGCTCCACCAGCACCACGCCGGTGAACGTGCAGCCGTCTTCGCTCACCAGGCTCAGCCCAGGGGGCGGTATCGCGACCTCCCTGAACCAATCGACGACTTCATCGGAAGTCGCGCAGAACGCCCGCCAGAGGCCTCTGAGTGCCGCCAGCAGGCTCTCCCCGGGAAGGTCCTCTAGGAGCTCGGCCACAGCGCCTCGCAGACGGCAGCCAGCAGTACGCCAGCCCCCGCCGCAGCAACGCCCTTCTTCGTCGACTCATGCGTGAACACGCGCAGCGCGTACAACGCAGCGCGCTTGGGGATCTCCGACATGTCTCGTCTCCTTGCAGTGGCAGGCGGTGTTGCCTGTCAGTGTTCTTATGCCGGAAAGGGACTTCAGGTTGCGAGACGAGGGGGGACCTCAATCATGAACTAGCGCGGCTGACGTTTTCGAAGGGCTTTG
>JAGQIY010001274.1 GCA_020430865.1 Myxococcales bacterium | reverse complement strand
CTTGGGGGGTGTTTGCCTGCTGGTACCTGGTTCCGCAGCCGCGGAAGAGCCGAGTGGCTCACCCCCAAAAAACGAGGCGCCTGCTGAGCCGGACGAAGAGCCGGCGGAGGCTTCCAAGGACGAGGCCTGGTGTCACTCGGAGCTGGAGACGCTGGATCACCACGTGTGCGCGTTCGTAGCCTCGAAGGACGAGCCCTCGGACGCGCTGGTGGTCTTCCTGCATGGCGTGGTGAAGTCCGAGAGCGGCTGGCAGTACAACCAGCAGCGGGCGCTGGTGCGCGCCGCGAAGGTAAACCACTTCGATCTGCTCGCTCCTCGCGGCCGGCGCGGCATCGGTCCGAAGGACATGGAAGACTGGTGGACCTGGCCGACCCGCACTTCCGCGCAGAAGTCCCTGGAGCCGGAGCTGTTCGAGGAGTGGCGCTCGGCGCAAGCGACCCTCGAGCAGCGGCGCGGCAAGAAGTACGACAAGTTGATCGTCGTCGGCTTCTCCAATGGCGCGTACTACGCGAGCAGCCTGGTGTTGCGGAACGCGTTCGAGGCCGACGGCTACGCGACGCTGGCGGGCGGTGGCGCGAACTACCTCGAGTCCACCGCCAAGCGCATCAAGCACCGCCCGCCGGTGTACGTGGGCTGGGGCTTGCGGGACAAGAGCGCCAAGAAGGATGCTGCGGGCTTCGCCAGGCTCCTGAAGCGCCTCGGCTGGAAGCATCGGTCCAAGGCGCGCCCGAAGGTCGGCCACAGCATGACCGACGCGCAGCTGAAGGAAGCCCTCGGCTACCTGCGCGGCAACGCGAAGTAGGCGCAGGCAGACGGGCTGGTGTAAAAGCAGGCGGTGACCGCCAATCGCAAGCTGCGTCGCGCGCAACAGGCGCGGAAACAACGAGCACCTCAGAACGCGGCCGCGGGCGCGCGCCAGCCGCTGCACCTCGACAAGGAAGAGCTGCGCCGCCAGTCCTCCGCCGAGCGCTTCGCGCGGGAGGGCTCCGAGCTGCTGTGGGTGCGCTTGCTGGGCTGGGAAGGGGAGCGCCTCCGTCGGGCGCGCATGCTCGACGCGATCCATGACGGAGCGCTGTGGAAGCAGGCAGCCGCGAGCGCCGAGAGCAGCGTTCCGCCGTACCGGCCGAGCGGCGCGCTGGGACCGCTCGCGACTCGCGAGCAGGGTCTGGCGGCGAAGCTGACCGCCGAGAAGCTGGACGCGGCGGTCGACGTGTGGCTGCGCTCGGGGGACGACTACCACCCCAAGCAGCCGGCGCCCAAGTGGCAGTTCCTTGCGGAACTGTGTGCCGAGCTGGGTCTGGGTGAGGTGACCCCGCTCCAGCTGCAAGACGACTGGGAGCTCTGGGTCAGTCTGGCGTTCGCGTCGGAGCCCCGCGTCGCGGCGATGGAAGCGCTGCGCGCGGCCGAGAACCAGCTGGCGAGCCTCGGCGAGATCACCCAGGGCGAGCACCTGAAGGCTGCCGCCAACGCCGTGCGCGCCATCTGGTCGGCGCTGGCCTACGCTGACGACACGACCTTCAAGCGCGTGCGCTCCTGGTCCGACGACTGGCTCGGCGCGCTGGCGGAGCGCAGCGGATCCTCTGGGTCGGGTTCCGACGGCGGGGACCACTGATCGAAGTCCTCGGGTAGTGGTCCGGGGAGCATGGGCTGCCTCGTGCGCTCGAAGATCTGGAAGTCGTGACGCGCTGCGAGGTGTAGCGGCAGGTTCTGCACCGGGCCGCCCTGGGTGAGCCACATGCGCAGCGCCTCGGCGTTCTGGGCGACGACGAAGTGTTGCGGATCCGTGCGGATAGCCTTGCGCAGGTGCTCCTGGAGGCTCTGCAGGTCGCGGCGGTCCGCCGCCATGCAGGCGAGGTAGTTGTACGCGAGGCCTGGCAGTGGGTAGCCGAGCTCCAGCGCCTTCAGGATGTGCTCCTCTGCCAGCTTGAACTGTCGCTCACGGTAGTAAGCGCCAGCCAGGTCCATGTGCGCCGCGTGGTGGTCGCCCAGCTCTGCCAGGATGGCTCTGCACTCCTCGACGCCCTCTCGATAGAAGTCTCTGAGCCCGCAGTTCTGCGCGAACCATTCGTTCATCACCCGGGTGGTCTCGGCGTCCGCGTCGTACGGCACCTTCAGCTCCTGGAACGTCTCCTCGAAGTAGCGCTTGCGGTCCAGCCAGGTCCGCTCCGCGTCCTGGAAATCGCGCGTGCCGGGGTAGATCGAGAGGCAAGAGAAGATGTACTGATGCGGGCGGGCGCGCTCGAGGAACTCCAGCGTCTCCTTGAAGGTCTCGACTGTTTCCCCGCGGTTGCCGAGCATCATGTAGAAGCGCACCTGGATGCCGTACTTCTTCGCCAGGTTGGCGCTCTCGATGATCTTCTCGACGGTGATCTTCTTGTCGATCTGCTTGAGGATGCTCGCCGAGCCGGACTCCACCCCGAGGCTCAGGCGCTGACAACCTGCGAGGCGCATCTCCCGCAGCAGCTCGTCGCTCAGCACGTCCACCCGGGTGTCGCAGCTCCATAGGAACTGAAGGCCCCGCGCTCGGATCCCCCTGCAGAGCTCGATCACTCGCTTCTTGTTGGTGGTGAAGGTGTCGTCCTTGATCTGGAGGAGCTTCACCGGTAGCCGGCTGACGGCTTGCTCCAGCGCATCGAGCACGTAGTCGACCGACTGGGCGCGGAATCCTCGGCCCCAGCTCGTCTCGGCCCCGCAGAAGGTGCAGGCCCAGGGGCAGCCCCGGGAGGTCATGAAGATGTGTGTGTCGAAGAGCGCGTGGGGCGACGCGAGCGTGTCGAGGTCTTCTATCGATGGCCGGGGCGGTCCCTGCTCGATGCTTCCATTTGCCGCGCGGAACCAGGTTCCGGCGATGTTGGTGGTCGGTTCGCCGCGCTGCAGGCGGCCGCACAGCTCCAGGAACTGCAGCTCACTCTCGCCTTCGCTGACGGTGTCGATCGGCGGGTGATACTCCAGCATCTCCCTGGCGAGCGGCGTCGCGTGGGGACCGCCGACGATGATGTGCGTCTGTGGGTGGAGACGCTTGATCAGGGCCGCGGTGTAGCCCACGCCGCGACGGTTCGCCGTCCAGCAGCTCATGCCCCAGAGGTCGGCCTCGAGGCTCTTCACGATCCTCTCGACCTCTTCCCATGGGTAGGCTGACAGGTTCAGCAGCTTGACCTGGTGTCCCGCGCGCGTGGCCTGCGCGGCCAGGGAGTACAGCCCGTAGGGCGTCTGCCAGAAGTCGGGGTCGAGATCCCCTTCTCGGTAGTCGGCTGGCGGCCCCCCTTGCTCGGGGCTCAGGCGCGCGGCTTCGTTACCGAGCTCGGCGGGAGCCGAGAGCTTCCAAGGAGGCGGGTAGAGCAAGACGACGCGCACCCCAAAACCATAGCCGACCAGCGCTCGACCGGGCAACGCTCCCCGACTGCTCTTGGCACCTGCGCAGGAAAACGCCGGGGCCGCGGCACGCCGGTCGCTACCTGGGAGCCAGCCGCATGCGGTTGGCGCACGCCTTGTCGCCTCGCGCTGCGCACTCGGTCTCGATCACGTCGATGACGCGACGGCCCATTGCCGTGTGGATAATGCGCATGGCCTCGCGATTCATGCGGCAGATGAAGCAATGGTAGCCGCGCCAGCCGGTCGCGCGGCTGCACACCTCGTCGTCTCGAACCGCGCTCACCATCTGTCCCGAGTCGAAGAAGCGGTTCCAGAGCGGCTGGCTGTAGCGGGCATAGCGCTCGGGCGTGACCAGCAGCCTGAAGAACAGCTTGTGGATGCCGTGGAGCGTGGCGTCCATCACGGCGCCTTCGGCCTCCACGGCGAGCCGCTGAACCTCAGCCTCGGTCAGTCCACTGGTGAGGCCGTCGAGCAGTTCGTGCACCAGCGCGCTGGGATACCAGGCGCTCGCCAGGATCCCTGCGCCCGGTCGATCCACGTCCAGCTGAGCCCGGTGTTCGGGGCGCATGTTCGACACGACCCAGCGCAGCGTCTCGGGATCCCGCTGTTGCTGGTACCACTGCACGAGAGCTGCGATGGCGACGCCCTTGATGCGATCGTGGGGCGCTGGATCCCCGGGAAAACGATTGAGGTGGACGCGGCCCTCGACGTCGCGTTCGGAGAGACGTTCGCTCGGCGGGAACTGGTCGACCTGCGTCAGCTCAGCGGCCTGCGGGTTCGAGCCCGGGAGCTCCGTCGAGTCCATCAACTCGTCGAGCTCCGACGCCGAGAAGGGATGGGAAGGAGTGCGAGACAAGCGGGCAGGAGTCTCGCACGCTACCCAT
>JAGQIY010001273.1 GCA_020430865.1 Myxococcales bacterium | reverse complement strand
GCCGAGCGCGCCACTCACCACGGCGACGTAGCTCCGCTCCGAGCGGTGCGCCTCCATCTCCTCCGCGACTCGCTTGTTGAGGTCAGCGTCCCGCAGCAGAAACAGCGCGCCGCTCGTGCCGAGATCCAGGCGCTGGTGGACGGCGAGGTAGGCGTCTTCGCCCCGCGACTCGAGCCATGCTCCGAGACGCGTCACCACGTCACCCACGAGCTCTGGGTTTCCGCCGTGAACCGGCAGACCGCTCGGCTTGTCTACGACCAGCGCCCGCGAGTCGTGGTGCAGCACACGGGACTCACACCAGGGTACGAGCCAGCTCGGTGGGGACCACTCGTAGGACGGGGTGTCGTCGGGAAAACTCACGTACTCGGCCTCCCTGGGCGCGAAATGTCAAAAGCCCACCGCTGAGGGTGGGCTTTCGAACGGCGAGCGGGGCGAGCGCTCAGGCCTGAGGCACGCCGCCGTTCTTCTTCTTCACCGCACCACGCACCGTGACCATGCTACCGCGCGCACCAGGGATGCCGCCACGGATCAACACCAGGCCATCCTCGGCCAGCACCTTGGCGACCTTCTGGTTGAGCACGCTGACGGTCTTGTTCCCGCACTGGCCGGGCATCTTCTTGCCCTTGAAGACGCGACCGGGAGTCATGTTGGAGCCGATGGAACCACCGTGGCGCTTGTACTCGTGCGCGCCGTGACTGTTCACCGCGCCCTTGAAGTTGTGACGGCGCATGACGCCGCTGAAGCCTCGGCCACGAGAAGTCGACTGCACGTCGACGAACTGACCCTCCGAGAAGATCTCGTCGAGCTTCACCTCGGCGCCCAGCTCGAACTTGGCGGCGTGCTCGGCGCTGCAACGCAGCTCCTTGACGTGCTTCTTGGCGTCGACGCCGTTCTTCTTGAAGAAGCCCGCCACCGGCTTGGTGGTGTGCTTCTCCTTGCGGTCGCCGAAGCCGATGATCAGCGCATCGTAGCCGTCCTTGTCCTGAGTGCGCTTGCCGACCACGAAGGCGCGCGCCTCCACGACGGTGCAGGGGGTGACGGTTCCGTCCTCAGCCACGAGCTGAGTCATGCCTAGCTTGCGTCCGATGACGCCGGGGTTCGTGTTCATTGTCTTGCTCCTTGGGTTCTTCGGCCCGTTGCCCACGGCTCAGCCTGCGTGATCCGTGTGCCGCTACCGTTCCGCTCGCTGCTCGAGGCAGCTGACGCCTGGTTCGTGGCGTCGCGGCACGCCGCGCCGAACTGGCGCGGAGGTGTGTGTCCTGCTTGATGACCGACTCCGCGAGCGCCTGGCGCACGAAATCGGGACGCGCGGGATAGCCCTGGAATCCCCGCTGGTCAAGGGACGTTGCGACGGCGAGCCCTTTCGATGCCGGGGCGCGACGCCTGGGGAACCACAACAAACCGGCGACGCATCATTGACTGACGCAGGGCTCGGTGCATAATCCCGCACCCCAATCGGGGCGAGTCATCGTGCTTCAAGCTCGTTTCAAACGGGCGGGGTACTGACTCGAGCGTGAGTCCACGCTCCCGCCGGACGGTGAACACCCGTCGCGGTCGGTAGCTCGGGGCCGAACGGGCACTCGCCCGTCGCTGCGGAGACATCCACCACGCGCGTTCTTGCCTTCCGCAAAAGGGGCCCAGCCCCGAATTATCCCTTCGCAGGCTGCCTGATAGCCAACTGATTTGAGGCGCACCATGTCCGCATCCGTTTCTGCCAAGATCGAAGCCCTGGAGGCGAAGAACCTCCGCACCGACCTGCCCGAGTTCCGCGTCGGTGACACCGTCGCCGTGCACTACCAGATCGTCGAGGGCGACAAGCTCCGCGTCCAGGTGTTCAAGGGCATCGTGATCAAGCGCCATCGCGCCGGAGCCCGCAGCACATTCACGGTGCGCAAGGTCAGCTTCAACGTCGGCGTCGAGCGGACGTTCATGCAGCACACGCCCCGCCTGGAGAAGGTCGAGCTGCTGAGCCAGGGCGTCGTGCGCCGGGCGCGTCTGTTCTACCTCCGCAACCTACGCGGCAAGGCCGCTCGCGTCCGCGACGCGAAGGATCGCAACACCAAGTAGGCGCGAGCCACCCGTCGTGGAACGCCGGCTCCCCTCCAGGAGTCGGCGTTCTTGCGTTTGGGGGTTCCGGGGTCGGGGGTGAGGAAGCGCAGTTAATGAAGCGCGAGCCGAGCGTGCGCTTCCAAGCGCCATCGGGGTACTCTGGCGACAGCTGAAAAGGTATGCTGCGCGCGACCTTGCGCCGCCTACCGATCCAATGGGGGACTGGCGCGAACCACGGCTGGTCAGAGGGCCTCTCCCTCGATTCAGCACCAATCGGAGGTTTCAAGCATGATTCAGTGCCCGCGCTGCGGCCAGAACAACGACGACGCGGCAAAGTTCTGCGCTTCCTGCGCTGCCCCACTGCCCGCTGCGGCCGCACCGCCGCCCGGCGCTCCCCCACCCGGTGGACCGCCCGCAGGCTGGGGACCGCCTCCAGGAGGACCTCCAGGAGCACCTCCGCCCGGCGCGCCGCCAGGGCCTCCGCCTCCGGCGCCCGCTGGCTGGGGTGCGCCGCCAGCGTCTCCCTACGGACCACCGCCGGGAGCTCCGCCGCCTGGGCCCCCACCAGACGCGCCACCTGTGGCTGGTGGCTGGGGACCGCCGGCTGACAATCCCCAGCGCG
>JAGQIY010001272.1 GCA_020430865.1 Myxococcales bacterium | reverse complement strand
TGTTACTCGCACACCCGGGGCCGCGACCACAGCAGCGAAGCCACCGATCGCCCCCAATCGCGCCCCGCCCAGTCCGGCCCGTCCACCACTGCCCCAGCGTGCGGCGCCGCCAGCTCCCATGGGCAAGCCAGCTCCCCCTGGCCTACCACCGGCTCCGCCGCCTCGCGCCGCGCCGCCTCTCCGCCCTCCCGCCGCACCAGCGCCCCGACCACCGAGCCCCGACAAGCCTCCAGTTCCGGCCCGCCCGGTCCCCCCGCACGGCCGCACCGCGGGCAGCGCAGCACCGCCAGGATCGATGCCAACACCTGGCGCGGTACCCGCCGCCGCCGCTCCCAAGGCGCCCACGGCGCCACAGGCCCGACCAGCGCGGCCAATTCGCTCGGCGATCGGTGGCTCGGCCCGCGCGAGCGAGATCTTTGGGGGCGCGCCCCCAGCGCGCCCCGCCCCGAAGCCCAGCACGACGTCAGGCGCGGGCCTCAGCGAAGATCGGGTCAAGGCCGTTCACGCCAAGCTGATGGCCGCCAAGCGCCAGCTCAACGAGCAGTCGGGGGTGAGCGTGGGCGGGCTGAAGAAGCAGCTCGATGCCAGCTACCAGAGGCTCCAAGCCAAGCACCGGGGCCGTCAGATCGACTTCGATGTGGTCGTCAAAGACGGAAAAGCCGTGGTGAAGCCGAAGATCCGCTGAGCTCGAGACAGGGCTGATGAACCACGTCAGCGACGACGCGCCTCACCCCCAAAATTGGAGAGACGCCCAGCCTGAGGTGAGCGTCTCGACGTCGTGCCGGCGGGGTCGCCAGACGAGTGCGTGTCCGAGGCCCACCTGGGATCAGGCAGGGCGGTCGGTGCGAATTGGGGAGTCCTGAGCCTGCTGAGGCTGCGTCTCGACGTACACGTCGCCGTCGCAGAACACGATGGAGCATGACGAGCGTCCCGTCTCGCGCATGCGAGCGCAGAGGGCGGGGAGCTCCTCGTCACAGTCGACGACATCGCCTTCCACCGGCTTGAGCGTGGTTTCGTCGAATCGGCAGTTATCGAGCGCTACCCATTTTCCACAGAATTCTTGGGAGCGGCAGACCTGGAGCCAGCTGAGCTTCTTACTCATCGACAGTCCTTGGGAGATGCTTCGGCTCGCGAGATTTGAGGGGTGAAATCGCGCCGATTGGATGGGCGCGATAAAAAGAGAGTCTCGCGGGCTGGGCTTTTCGAAGACTCGGCCCTAAGTCCCAAGCCGTTGCCAGCGTCGGGGTCAGATCCGAGTGAGGGTTGAACATTCGAGTGTGTGATTGTCCGCGCCGAGTGGTCTCGACGGTGTCCCCCGTCTTCAAGTCACCTCACGCCGTGCCGGACAGTTGGTCCTTCAGGGCGCGAATCTTCGTCGTTTCTCTTGCTCTTCCTTCCGACTCCGAGCGGAGCCCACCTCCGCCTGGAAAGCATCAAGCACCGTCCTGCCCGACGGCGAACCCAGATCTAGACTCAGCTTGAGCAGTGCGTCAAGGAAGGGGTGTGGCAAAAGGTATACACCCCGCGGAGGAGGTATGCTCGCGTAGGTCGCGGACAACTACGCAGACCCGCTAAGGAATCCGTGGCTTGGCGGGAGCAAGCGCCGGACCGACGGCCGAAAATATTCCGCGAAAAATGCTGGTCGGCTGCTGGTGGAGGGCGTGATGCAAGCGTCCCCTCAGGCTCTACGAGGCGCGCCCCGAGGGCTGGAGCACCGTTCATGTTTCGTGTGTTGCGGCATTGAGCCGAACGGCCGTTTTCTGTTAAGGACGCGTGACGCTGGGGGAACGAGCTGGGGTTGGCTCCTTCCCGACGCGAACGCTTCCGCGAGGCTCCGTGCGACCCGGTCGGGTGGAGTCTGCAGCGTGGACCCTGGCGGATCCGCCGGGGCACGACCGAGATTCCGGATGAAAATACTGAGGGGCTGGAGTGGGGTTGGTCTGGCTTGCGCCGCCGTGAGCTGTTGGTCCGGGGCCGCTCGCGGGGAGAAACCAGCCAAGACGCAGGACGCGCGGGCCGTCGCCATGCTGTGCGAGCGGCCCAGCACCGCCAGCTTGGGTCCTGCGCCGAGCCTGGCGCTGGTGGGAAGCGAGACCACGTACCGACCGCAGTTCGAGGTGAACAGCAAGGACTGCAGCCACTTCGAGGTGACGCTGGCTGGGCATCTCAGCGTCGAGTCGGTCTCCGCCTATGAGGTGGACCGCGATGGCAACGAGTTCGCGGAAGGCACCACGTATCGGCCTCGGGCGCGCCTCGGATCTCGCTACGAGAGCGGGCTCGACCTGCTGCCGATGCATCTGGACCTGGTCTACGAACACGATCTCTATACGGGAATCGTTGGTGGCAACGACAGCGAGCTCGCGGGCAGCAGCTACCCCGGAAGTCGCGCTGGAGATCAGGAGTTGCGCAAGGCCTTTGCGCGCCTCTCCTTCGCTCGCTACCTCCACGTCAGCGCGGGTTGGATGACCAGCCACTGGGGGCTCGGCCTGGTCGCCAACGACGGCGCGCATGGCTGGGAACCTGGCAACGCCCGCTTCGCGGATCCGATCTCGGGCGACCGGGTGCTGCGTGGACTGCTCGCGACCGGGCCGCTCACGGACGTGGGGCTGGTGATCGCCCTCGGCGCCGACCTGGTGGATCCCGACCTGCAGACCGGCGACGACGTGCTTCTGCCAGGCGACTCCGCCAAGCAGGTGGTGGGCGCGGTCTCGTTGGGTGAGGGGACTCCTCACGGCATCGGAGTCTATGGGGCGCTGCGCAGCCAGCAGGCCAGCGACGGAGACGAGACCCACGTCTTGGCTGCCGACGTCTACGGGCGCACCAAGCATCGCCTGAACGGCGCTTGGTTCAACCTGCAGGCGGAGGGAGTGTACATCACGGGGACCACGGAGCTCGCCCCGAGCACTGCCTTCCCCGAACACGACGTGAGCCAGGTGGGGCTGGCCGTGCGTGCGGATCTCGACGCCGGGAAGTTCGGCTCGGTGCTGGACGTCCTGTACGCCTCGGGAGACTCCGATCTCGACGACGCGGAGCAGCATGCGTTCCGCGCGGATCCAAACTACGAGATGGGGCTCTTGCTCTACCGACACGTGCTGGCGGCGCAGTCGGCACGAGGCGCAGCCACGGCGGCGGACCCGAACCTGGTCGGTGTGCCCGCGGAGGATCTGGAGCGCATCCCGACTCGCGGCAGCGCCACGAACACCCTCGCCGTGTTTCCGCGGGTAAGACTGCGGCCCACGGCGGGCCTGGAGCTCTACGGGGGGGCCTTGTTCGCCTTCGCACCGAGCTTGCCCGCGGATCCGTTCAACACGCGGGTGCTCGGCGGAGGCTCGGCGCGCAACGCCCTGGGTGGGATGTCCAGCCACATCCTCGGGACGGAGTACGACGTCGGGCTCCGGTTGCGGCTCAACCTGAGCGGCGTCGAAGCCACGGTGGGCGCCGAAGGCGGCGTGTTCACTCCTGGTGACGCCTTCGTGAGGGCCGATGGCGAAACCATGCCCACCGTGGGCGCGCTGCGCCTGCTGCTGGACGCGAGGATCTGAAGCATGAAGCGCCACACCAAGCCAAGCCCACTGCGCCGAGTCGCGAACGCGACCCTGGCCATCCTCGCGCTCGCCAGCCTGAGCCTGACCGCGGGCAGCTGCGGACAGGAGCCGGAGGGACTCGCCGAGGCCGCACCATCTCGCACCCAGGTGAAGATGGACTTCTTCCATCGACCGCTGCCGGACATCGCGCTGCCGAACGACATCGCGACCCGGTACGACGAGAGCTCGCCGACCAAGCGACGCATCAACGCCTCGATGATAGCGCCCACCAGCTTCGAAGAGCGCCTCCGAGCCCGCCTCGATCGGATGGACGGCTGGGGTGTGTTGATGCCCATCGTGGTGCCGTTCACCGGTCCCATCGACATCGAGAGCGTCACCAGCCGCCACGACGATCCGGACTACGCAACGGACGACGACGCCATCTACGTGATCAACATCACGCCCAGCTCGAAGCACTACGGCGAGATCCAGCACCTCGACATCGGCAACGGCAACTACCCCGCGGTGCTCGAGCGTCAGGAGCTGTACTGGAAGAACGACCCGCGGCGCACATCCATCTCGCTGCTCTACGAGGAAGCGGACGAGGACACGAATGGCAACGGGCGACTGGATCCGGGTGAGGACGCGAACGGAAACGGAGTGCTGGACCCGGGTGAAGATCTGGACGGCGACGGCGTCCTCGACCCACCGGAAGACACCGACGCAGACGGTCTCCTGGATCGCCCCAATTACCGCCCGGGAATGCACGCAGCGCAGAGTGACCTGGCCGGTCGCGCCGATGCGCTGATGACGTTCTACGAGCGCCAGACCAACACGCTGATCGCGCGTCCGCTGGTGCCTCTCGAGGATCGCACGAGGTACGCCGTCGTCGTCACCCGGCGCATCCTGGACACGAGCGGCCAGCCGGTGGGTTCACCCTACCGCACCATCAACCACAACGGTCAGACGGCGGAGCTACAGCCGCTCCTGGAGGTGCTGCCGGAGGGACTCGCCCTCTCCGACATCGCCTTCACGTATTCGTTCACTACCCAGACAATCCGTGCGGACTGGCAGGCAGTGCGCAACGGCCTGTACGGCGAGGGCCCCCAAGCACACCTCGCGAGCAAGTTCCCCGCGGAAATATCAAAGCTCTACCCGATGCGCGACGCCGAGGCCTTCCCCGGCATGAAGAAGCCGCAGCTGCTGTATGGCGAGGTGTGGAAGCCAGCCCTGGAAGCCATCCAGCAGCAGTTCAACGGGGCCGATCCTGGCGTGGAGCTGCAGGAGCTGATCGACGGCACCTACAACATCGACTTCTACAGCATCGGCTCCTACGTCTCGCCCCAGCTGTTCCCCAAGTACGACACGGACGGCAAGGAGCTACCCCTCGACGAACAGGTCTGGCCGGAGGACCTCAGCGCGAAACGCGCAAGCGCCTACCCGGAAGACGTCTACTTCACGCTCTCCATCCCTCGCAAAGAGGTTTCCGCACGTAAAGATGGCAAGCAGGTGCCGGTGATCCTGCTGGGCCATGGCTACACCGGCAACCGCTTCGACGTGCTGTCGTTCTCGAGCTTCTTCGCGCGCCACGGCTTCGCGGTCCTGGGCATCGATGGCCCGAGCCACGGCCTGAGCCTGAACCCGACGGAGCAGCTGCTCGCGCGCGGCCTCCTGAAGGGATACGGCATCGAGTCTGCGGGCAATGCGCTGCTGCTCGACCGAGCTCGAGACCAGAACAACGACGGGACGAAGGACTCTGGCGCGGACTTCTGGACCTCCTACCTCTTCCACACCCGGGACATGGTGCGGCAGTACGCCGTCGATACGATGCAGCTGGTGCGCATCCTGCGTGGCTTCGACGGCAGCGCGAGGTGGGCTCACGACACGAACGGCGACGGACAGCCGGATCTCGCCGGTGACTTCGACGGCGACGGCCAGGTCGACATCGGAGCCGACTCGCCGCTGTTCTACTTCGGCGGCTCGCTCGGCGGCATCATGGCGATGGTCAACGGCGGAGTGGAGCCTGGGATCGAGGCCATCGCACCGGTGTCCGGGGGTGGCGGCTACGCGGACCTCGGCCCGCGTTCGACTCAGAGCGGCGTACCAGAGGCTTTCATCTTGCGCGTGATGGGCCCCCTCTTCGTGGGCACCATCGATCCCGACAGCGGAGACATGGCGCTGGAGACCATCGTCGCCGATCTGAACGACGACGCCACGTACCCCCTTGCGACCATCTCCGGTGTGAAGCCCTGGGACACGATGGTCGTGACCAACCTCGCGAACGGCAAGCGGCGCTGCGCGTTCGTCGAACCTTCGGGTGTCGTGCGCGCCTCCAACGAGACCGACGTCGGCGACCCGCTCCGCATCGAGTTCTACGCGGGGCCCCAGGTACTCCCCAGCGAAGACTGCAGGCTGCGCGAGGGCGCCGAGCCCTACCGCGTCGTCGAGCAGTTCGAGAAGGAGTTCAATTTCCAGGAGACGATCCACTCACCGGGGGAGCCTCTGGTGGCGCTGATGGAGGGCCTCGGCCTGCGCCGAGGACACCCGGACTTCCGCAAGCTGAGTGGCTTGAGCCAGATGATCCTGGACCCCAGCGACCCCGCCGTCCTGGCGCAATACTGGCAGCGCGAGCCGCTGGTCTACAGCGCAACCGGTGAACAGACCGCGACCCACGCGCTGATCATCACGACCATGGGGGACACGTCGGTGCCAGTCAGCGGAGGCATCTTGGTGGGTCGCTCGTCGGGTATCGTCCCCTACCTGGAGAACGACCCGCGCTTCGGTGAACCGGCGAATCAGCGCTACATCGACACCTACACCACCGAGGGGGTGAACACGCTCAAGCGCTACACGGATCCCGAAGGAAACGGCGTCCACTTCGACATCGAGAACTTCAGCGGCGGCGACGATCTCTACGGCGCCGCCATCCCGCGCGCGGAGGTGCCGATGCGCATCGGCTTCGAAGGGCAGGACCTGCTGGGCGGCAAGTCGGCGCACATCGTGCCCTACACTCGCCCCGAAGGTCAGCATGGCTTCGACAAGCCCGGGTGGACCGCCGATCGGCTGATCGCGCGCTGCCTGGAGAGCTGCACGGAGACCGGCGAAGATCCGTGCGGATGCAGTAGTCAGCGCACCTTCGACATCGGCTACTTCATGCTCAACATGGTGGCCCGCTACTTCGAGTCGGACGCTCAAACACTGACCGCCGACCTGTGCTTGTCGCGCAACGACTGCGACTTCATCCCGCCGATCCCAGCGCCACGAGACACCGACGAGCTCGAGTAGCGTTTCCTGGAGTTGCGTGCGGTGAGGAGGGCCTTCTCCCCAGCTGCTCTTCGCTGCATGGCCTCGCGGCAAGCAGCCCGCCACACCTGGCGCGCTGCGTGGTCTGGAGTAGAATCCAGCCACACGCTCGAGCGGCGATCGCGTCGCCGAGCCACGGATACTTTGGGTCCAGCGGCGAGCAGCCACGTGGAGGAGGAGACTGACCGATGGGGACGCACTCGAGGGTGTTACCCGGCGTGGCAGCCGCGTGCTTGGTGCTGGGCGGCTGCGCTGGCTCGACCGACGACCACGCGAGCGGAGGTAGCGGTCCCGGTGGAAGCGCTGGCGCCGGCGGAGCCGGAAACGGAGGGACTTCGGGCACCGGCGGGCAAGAAGCCGAAGGGGCGCGCTTCTGGGAGGATCTCGAAGGTGACGCGATGTGCCCGACGCTGGGACGCCCCGGCGCCGAACAGCGGCCGCCAACGTCTGACGGGGAAAACACCGTCATTCACCTGGTGATGACGCAGGTCGACCTGGGCGACGGGGGACCTATCCCGCGCCCCGATGCACAGGCGTGGAAGAACATCGGGTTCAACCTCGACCGCAGCTGCAACTTCGCCAGCTGGCCCGAAGGGGTGCTCACCGCAGACCAGCTGGATGCGTGTTCGCGGCTCGACCGACGCGCCTGCCACAACGACTTCCAGAACGTCGCCGACGGCGACTACTGCCGGGACAACGCGCTGGGTGGGTTGTTCGGCATCGCTGCGCTCTCCCCCATCCTGGGCGACCCGTTCCGGCTGAATGGCGGCGACTGGAACTGCGCCCTGCGTCAAGGCGCGATGAGCATCGTGTTCGGGATCAGCGAGTACAACGGCGACCTCAACGACGATCACGTGCGCCTGGATGTGTACTCCTCCGTCGGCATCACCGATCCAGTGGCCTGGAACTGCCGCTCTGGCCCCGGGAACGCCAGCCCGCTGGCCCCCGACTGGAGCAAGCAGGCCGAGGTGCCACGCACGAAGACCTTCCAGATCGCAGAGCGTGACGTCGTCATGGGATTTCCGCAGGAAAACGATCTACCCCCGTTCTCCAAATGGGCCGACACCAACGCCTACGTGCGCGCCGGTTGGCTGATCGCTCAGCTACCAGACACCACCGAGCTCTGGTTCAACGGCTTCAACGCCGAGACTCCCGGCATGCGTCTGCTGCTGAACCGCCCGATCATCGCCGCCCGGCTGCAGCGGGACACCGACGGTCGCTGGGAGTTCTCCAGCGCGACGCTCGGAGCGACGAGCAAGGCCGCCGACACCATCAACAGCTTCCGTGAGATCGGGTTCTGCGAGAACCTGTGCGACTCGTACTCCACCACCGCCGGCTACATCAACCAGACCGTCGACATGCTCTCGACGACGTATGAGCCCATGCCCGATGTCAGCTGTGACGCGCTGAGCTTCGGCATGGAGTTCGCGGCGAAGCAGTACGACAAGTTCAAGGTCGTCGCGGTCCCTGCGCCACCAGACGTGAGCGAAGGCAAGTGTGGTACCCCACGGAACCCCGACGTCCCGAAGCCGGGCTGCGTGTGTGCGCAACCTCCCGAGTCCGGCTGCTTCTGACCGCAGGCTACTTGCAGGTCTTGACGGCGGCGTTCAGGGCGCCGCTGCCAGCGCCCATGGCGTTGGCGGCTGCGACGATGCCCTTGGCGGCAGAGCAGTTGCCATTGAACGCGGCAGCGCGCGCCGCGTTGGGCGCCGAGGCGCGCACCTTGGACTGACAGGTCGCCTTCTTCCCCGCGTCGGTGCACTGGCGGTAGTAGTTGGCTGCAGCCGCAGGGCTGCTGCCAGCGACGGCGATGCACTGATCACAAGCCGCCGCGTTCCCCGCGGGCTTCGTCGACGTGGGCTGGGACGTCGGCTTGCTTGTGGCCGTGGGCTTGGTCGTCGGATCGGGTTCCGCCGTGGCGCTCGAGTCTGGCTCGGTGCTCCCGCCGCCACCGCTGCCAGTACTTGGAGGATTTTCGGGCTTCACCTCGGTCGCCGTACCTCCGGCGGTGATCCCACCACCATCGGACTCTGGAATCA
>JAGQIY010001271.1 GCA_020430865.1 Myxococcales bacterium | reverse complement strand
ATTGCGGGCAGCCTGCCACCGACCTCATTCCAGGAGGGCAACCTGGCCGCGCTCGAGGACGAGTCCTCTGCGCCTCCGGCGCAGGTGGCGCGTCCCTCGAACCCCGGAGCGCCGGCCAAGGCCCCCCCGCCACCGAGACCGCAGGCTCCGGCTGCACCTAGTCCACCCGCGCCTGCTTCTGGCCCGGTCTCCGCGAATCAAACTCCCCCAAAAGGTAAAGGGGGCCTGATCGCCTTGATCCTGGTGGTGCTCGTCGCCGCCGGAGCCGCTGGAGCTTACTTCAGCGGAATGCTGCCGATCTGAGCCCCCTTACCTCGCGGAAAACAAACGGTCCGCAGACCTCACAAAACCATCGCGCCCCCGAAGATCTTCGGGGGCGCGTGAGTTCGGGCCCTGTGAGCGAGGGCTCAGCGGGCGGCCAAGACGTTCATTCGTCTTCGTCTTCGTCGTCTTCGTCTTCGTCTTCGTCGTCTTCGTCCGGGCCATCGTTGTCCGGACGTGAGTTCCCGACGGAGGAACGCTCCTCGCGTTCGCCAGCCTTCTCGCGGGCAGCCCGCTCGGCTTGCACACGCTGCATGACCGCAGGTTTCGGCGCTGCGATCAGCACCATGCTGCGACCTTCCATCGTCGGCATCTGCTCGATCACCGTCAGATCCTCGAGCCCCTTCAACAGCCAATCGAGCTGCATCTTGGCGCGCTCGGGGTGCGTGATTTCACGACCGCGGAAACGAACGGTGAACTTCACCTTGTTGCCAGACTCAATGAACTTCCGCGCGGCGCGCAGCTTCACGTTCAGGTCGTGATCGTCTGTCTTGGGGCGAAGCTTGATCTCCTTCACCTCGACCACCGTCTGGCGGCGCTTGGCTTCGCTCGCCTTCTTCTTCTCCTCGTACTTGTACTTGCCGAAGTCGAGGATCTTGCAGACGGGGGGCTGGCTCTTGGGGTTCACCTCGACGAGATCGAGGCCTTCCTCCCGGGCACGCCGGAGCGCGTCCTGCGTGCTCATGACCCCGAGCATCGACCCATCGGCAGCAATGACACGCACTTCGGGCACCCTGATCCGGTGGTTGATGCGGATCTGTGGTCCTCGGGGCTCACCCCTCTGAAAGCGTCGTCTCATTGCCATAGGTCGGTTCTACTCTCTCGGTTCATAGGGTCCTAGGTTGTGGGTCGTCGCGGTCGGCTCGGGGCCACGCGGCCTCGGTGACCGCCCGCTGGATGAAGTCATCGATCGGCAGCGAGCCAAGCTCGCCTTCGTCTCGGGAACGAACGGACAAGCTGCCGCTCTCGACTTCCTGCTCGCCGATCACCGCGAAGTACGGCAGGCGTTGATTGCGTGCGTTACGGATCTTGGCGCCGAGCTTGTCCGAGCCGGCGTCCACGAGAACGCGCAGGCCGTGGCTTCGTAGGCGCTCCGCGGTCCGGTGAGCGAACTCGGCCTGCTTCTCGCTCACCGTGAGCAGACTGACCTGCTCGGGCGCGAGCCACATTGGGAACTTCCCAGCACAGTGCTCGATGTAGACCGCGAAGAAACGCTCGACCGAGCCAAGAATGGCGCGATGGAGCATCACGGGGCGATTCGTCTGACCCGCGTTGTCGACGTACTCGAGATCGAAGCGCTCCGGCAACGCGTAGTCGACTTGCATCGTCCCGAGCTGCCAATCGCGACCCAGCGCGTCCGTCACGTGGAACTCGAGCTTGGGGCCGTAGAAGGCTCCCTCGCCGGGAAGCACCTCGTACGGCACGCCGGTCTCCTTGAGCACGTCTTCCAGCACCTTCTCGGCAGCGTCCCACATCTCGTCGGAGCCGACGCGCTTCTCGGGACGCAGCGCGAGTTTGACCTGGACGTTCTCGAAGCGAAACGCCTGGTAGACCTCGAACAACAGCTTGTTGAAGCTCTCGAGTTCCTGTCGCATCTGCTCTGGAGTGCAGAAGATGTGGGCGTCGTCCTGGCAGAAGCTGCGAACGCGCGCGAGGCCGTGCAGGGAGCCGCCTCGCTCGTAGCGGTGCAAGCGCCCGAAATCCGCGATGCGCCAAGGCAGCTCACGGTAGCTGCGCTTGCGCTGCCCGAAGATCAGGCAGTGACTCGGGCAGTTCATCGGCTTCTGCGCGAGATTCTCCAGCGCTGGGTGGCGCTCGTGATCGTGATCGTGGTCGTGGGCGATCTCGTCGATCACCTCGGCCGTCACCGGCAGATACATGTTCTCGCGATAGTTCTGCAGATGACCGCTGGTTTCGAACAGGCGCTTGTCGAAGATCTGCGGCGTGATCACTTCTTGATAGCCGTAGTCGACGTAGAGCTCGCGGATGAACTCGACCAGCCTTCGATAGACCGCAGCTCCGCGCGGCAAGAAGAACGGCATCGCTGGCGCGTACTCATGAAACCAGAACAGCTCGAGCTCCTTGCCGAGCTTGCGATGGTCGCGCTTCTTCGCTTCCTCTTGCTGTGCGACGTACGCGTCCAGCTCTTCCTGGGTTGGAAAGGCGGTGCCGTAGATGCGCTGAAGCATCTGTCGCTTCTCGTCGCCTCGCCAGTACGCTCCTGCGACGCTCGTCAGCTTGACCACTCCAAGGTCGCCGGTGGAGGGGACGTGGGGACCCGCGCACAAGTCCACCCAGGTACCGCCAGGGCGCCCAGGGCTACCGTGGCGATACAGCGAGAGCTCAGCGTCTGCCGGCAGCCCCTCGATCAGCTCACGCTTGTACTTCTCGCCCATGCCATCGAAGAGCTCCAGCGCTTCCGCGCGGCTCACCACTTCGCGCGTGAACGGCCGCTTCGACTTGATGATCTTGCGCATCTCCTTCTCGATGCGGAGCAAGTCCTTGTCGGTGAACGGTCCGTCGGGGCGATCGAAGTCGTAGTAGAAGCCGGAGTCGATCGCAGGGCCGATAGTCACCTGCGTGCCCGGGAACAGCCGCTGGACCGCGTCTGCCATCACGTGTGCCGTCGAGTGTCGAATCAGCTCGAGCGCCTGCTTGGTGCCGCGCCGCACCGGTACGAGTCGATCGACGCTCGCGCTGATGGGCGTGTGTAGATCGATCAGCCTTCCGTCGACTTGCACGGCGAGCACATCGGCGTCGAGCTTCCCCGATGCCTCCAACAACTCGCGTGCCGTGGCTCGCGCGCCATCGGTCATGAGTGCATCGATCCTAGCAGCGTCGAACGGGCTCCCTCCCTCACCCGATGTGAAGGGAGGAAGGAGGACGCTGGCTTTCCGGCCCAAAACCCGAGCGCAGTAGGCGCGGGCAGGATTGAACTGCCGACCCCTACAGTGTCAATGTAGTGCTCTACCACTGAGCTACGCGCCTGAAGATCGCTCGCAAGGAGCGCTGATTCATTCATCTCGTCTCGGGTTCGGACCGGGCGCGATAAATGTCACCCGCCCGATGGGGTGTCAAGCCAGATTGATGCCTCCGGCACAGGCTTTGCGAGTCAGCTCGGGCGCCCTTCGGAGTGGGGTGGAAGGAACCCTGGAACGGGGGTTCACCGCTCGACGAGGGGGGGGGAGGCAATCACTGCTCAGCGATCCCGTGCTGTGTGGATGACACGCAGCGCGGCTCGCGGTCGCTGGTTCATGCCATGGGGGCGGTCGATTCAGCGTTCCTTGCGCACCCCCCGAATCCTCGGTATAGGCCCGACCCCCTGCAGGGAGGACCCTTTGGATTTCGCGGCGTTTGCATATCAAGGTCAACCGACACCTCCACCGCGCCCGCCGGCGCCCGGTGAAGGCACCCCTGCGGCGCCCGCCGCGCCAGCGCCTGCCGCCCCCGCGGCAGAAGGCAAGGGCACGACGCAACAAGAAGGCGCTCCGCCCGGACCGGCGCCTGAGCCGCCGGGACTGTTCTCGATGGCGCCGATGCTGCTGCTGATGGTTGGCTTGTTTGGCTTCATGTGGTGGACGAACCGCAACCAACAGAAGAAGCAGGCGAAGCTGATCGACGAACTCAAGAAGGGCGACCGCGTGATCACTCAGAGTGGGTTGCTCGGAAAGCTGGTGGAGAAGGCAGATCGCATCACCACCATCGAGATCGCTTCCGGAGTGAAGGTGAAGGTCCTGAGTTCATCCATTCTCGGCAAGGACACGGGCGAGGCGAAGACCGCAGACGCCAAGTGAAGGCGGCTTGGCGGTCGTTACACCGCGGAAGCCAATCCGGAGATGGAGCGAGGTTTTTGGCGCCAGCGGCGCGAGTTTCGGATTCTCGGTTCGCGCTGAGGCGCGGCAGGTTCTTGGTCCCGTTCCTACGGGCATGATGGCGACGCCACGCAGCGTTTGCCAACGAAGGTGATGAAGGTGCCCTAGTGGTCAACACGGTGTTGCAATATGTGTTCGGCGGATTCGCCGCGGTGCTCATAGCGCTGGGCTATGTGCGACGCGCGCACCGCGTCTCCCAGTGGGCTGGCGCCATCGCGGCCGGGAGCGCAGCGGTCGCGGCGCACTACGATGCGTTCTGGCCCATGGTGCTCCTCGTCTCGATCGCCATCTGGTGCTTCTTCATCGGACTGGAGGTGGTCACCTTCAGCTGGCGGGCACGCTTCGGGCTCGTGTCGGGCGTTGCGGTGCTCGCGCTGCTCACCCTGCTGCCGAGCATCGACAGCATGACCGAGGGCAAGGTCCCTTGCCCGCAGTACCTGAAGGATCACATCGACTTCAAGCTGGTCGCGGGGCTCGATCTACGAGGTGGGCTGCGCTTGGTTTACACCGTCGACGTGAGCGAGGCGATCAAGGACAAGCGCGACGCCTACTACGAGGACATGCAGGCGGAGCTCGCCCGCGCGTTCGAGTTCCACAGTGGCGACGATCGCCCGACCGAAGAGGCCTACAAGAAGCTGCGTGAGAGGGTCACCCTGATCGCGCCTCGGGACTCGACGAACAGCATCGACATCGAATTCAAGGACCCCAAGGACGAGTCCAAGTTCGACAAGCGCTTCCAGGACAAATTCCGTGGGGAACTCGACTTCTCTCACGAGCAGGGCAGCGGTAAGGTCCACTACTTCATCCGCGAGTCTGCGGAGACCGAGATCCGCGAGCGCGCCGTGGCGCAAGCCAAGGAGATCATCCTGCGCCGCGTCGATGAGCTGGGTCTCCGAGAGGCCGCGGTCTCGACGCGCGATGAGGACGTGATCGTCGAGGTCCCCGGCGAGGACGAGAAGAGCTTCCAGCAGATCCGCGACATCATCAGTCAGACTGCTCGCCTCGAGTTCAAGCTGAATGACGACGAGAGCACCTTCTTCAAGGACCTGGAGCAGGACCTCGCCAAGGGCGCGACGGGCAACCTGCCGAAGGGAGTCGGGTTCGAGTCCGAGAACGTCAGCGTGGGTCAGGACGAGGACGGCGAGCCTGTCCTGAAGCAGTTCCGGTTTGCGGTCCTGCGCAGCGAGAAGGGCGAGACGTCGGAGCAATCACTGAAACGCTTCCGCGAGTGGGTGGACACGCTGAACGTGCCACCGGGGCGGGAGATCGGCTTCGAGAAGCTGACCAAGACCGACCCGGATACGCTCAAGGACACAGACATTGGCTGGCGCACCTACGTGCTCAAGGCGCGCGCCGAGATCACTGGTGACCTGATTCGAGACGCCTCGGCTCAGCCCGATCAGAGCAGTAGCTCCCTCGGAGGCTGGCACGTGGCGATCACGTTCACCGATCGCGGCGGCAGCCTGTTCGAGAAGATCACCGGCGACAACATCAAGCGTCGCTTCGCGATCATCCTGGACGGCAAGGTGGAGAGCGCTCCCGTCATCCAGACGCGGATCCCCGGGGGCCACGCCACCATCACCATGGGCTCCGGCGACCCGCAGGTTCAGCTCGAGCGCTCGCGCAACCTCGAGCTGGTGCTGCGGTCAGGCGCGCTGCCAGCGCCAATCTCCCTCTCCAACGAGCAACGTATCGGTCCGTCGCTGGGACACGACTCGATCCGGCTCGCCCTGCAAGGAGCGCTGGGCGGCGCCTCACTGGTCATCGTGTTCATGCTGCTCTACTACCGACGCGCGGGCCTGGTCGCGAACACCGCGGTGGGGCTCAACTTGATGCTCCAGCTCGCGATCCTCGCCACCTTTGGGGCGTCGATGACCCTGCCCGGTATCGCGGGTCTCGCGCTCACCATCGGTATGAGCGTGGACTCCAACGTGCTGATAAACGAACGTATCCGTGAGGAACTTCGAGATGGCAAGAGTCCCCGCGCCGCGGTCGAGCTGGGCTTCGGCAAGGCGCTCAGCGCGATCATCGATGGGCACATCACGACGCTGATCGGTGGCGTGATCCTGGCTCAGTACGGAACGGGCCCGATCAAGGGTTTCGCCATCACCTTGATCGTGGGCACGATGGCCAACATCTTCACGGGAGTCGTGGTCTCCCGTGTCCTCTTCGACTTCTGGGTTCACGGCCGCAGTCGTGACGCTCAATTGGATATGGGCTGAGCGATGCAGCTATTCCCTGTCGGCAAAGTCTACGACTTCATGCGCATGCGTCGGAT
>JAGQIY010001270.1 GCA_020430865.1 Myxococcales bacterium | reverse complement strand
TCCGGCGCCGCCCAGGCGAGCCGCTGCATGCCTTCGGCGACCTTGTTCTTGATCCGCACCGACTCCTCGCTCTCGCACAGAGCGATGAGGGCGGGGATGCTGGCGGGATCGCCCTGCGCATAGGTGGTCTGCACCGCGTGGAAGCGCACCGTCTCGTTGACGTCGTCGAGGTAGGCCTCCACGGCTTCGCGGATCGCGGGCGTCTGCACGCCCTCCATCGCGGCGAGGATGTTGATCTTGGGCTCGACGTTGCGCGTGTACTCGGTGTCGTGGCCGCCGAGCAGCTCGAGGAGCTCCTTCTCGTAGGCCTCGTCGTCGAGCAGCGCGCGCATCACCTTGAGGGGCCAGGTGAGGTTCTCGGCCCGGGCACAGTAGTCGCGCGCGCCCGCCACCACCGCGTCGCGGAGCTCGTCGATCTCGGCCTGGGTGAGCGGCTCGCTCGAGATGTCCTTGGCGTCCTTGCCCGCGTCCGCCACGCGCTTGCCGCGCTGGCCGAGACCGATGGACACGATGCCGTCGAAGGCGAGCTGCTTCTCCTCCTGATCGGTGATGGAGGGATCGACCTGCAGCTTGAAGCGCTTCATCAGGGCGATGGCGGCTTCATGGGTGCCGATGTCGATGAGCGCGCGCAGCGCCTCGTCACGGTCGTAGCTCTGCGAGCGCTTGTCGGAGGCCTTCTTGCCGAGCGAGCCCACCTTCTTGTTGGCGAGCGCCGGCCCCTCCTCTTCGGGGGGGAGGTCCTTGCTGCCGCGTTTGAAGAAGTCGAAGAGTCCCACGGGTCGTTCCTTTACCCCCAAACGACGCCTTCGGGGAACCCGGCTGTGACATCGGGGCTCGAATCCCCGGATGTCCGGCCTGGCTCCTCGAGCACAGGGACTCCTCGGGGCCACAAACGACGAGAGCCGCTCGGGGAGGAGCGGCTCTCGTGGCCAATGGCTGGCCCAATAGGCGGAGCGTCAGTCGGAGACCTCGACCTCGGCCGGCAGCTGGAAGCTGATATACGCCGTCAACATCGGGTTGAACTTGAGCGAGCGATCCTCGCCGTTCACCTGATCGTCGGGGAAGCCGTTGTCGCTCGACACGTCGAAGCCGGAGCTGTTGACCACGAACGGCGTGCCGCGGAACTCCGCGCCGAAGCCCATCCAGTCGAGCGGCGTGTAGAAGTTGAACCCGAGCCCGAAGGTCGGGCCCACACGCAGCTTGTGGGTCAGCTCGAAGCTGTCGGGGCAGTTGCCGAGGTCGCAGTCGGCGCGCTCGTTCACGCCCACGAAGGCAGGGCCCGCGAAGAGGCTGATGTCCGCATCGAGGAAGGCCGCACCGAAGAGCGAGAACTTGCCGCGGAAGGGGACCACCGTGATCTGCGGTGCCGCATACCAGACCATGCTCGCGAGCTGGGAGCTCCCGAGGCAGCCGTCGCCACGGCAGAGGCTCACCGCCGAGCGCACGCAGGCGATCGAGTTGGGGTTCGCGTCGCAGGCGCGATCGTTGATCGCCTTCTGCTGGAGCTCGTCGCTGAGGCCTGTGTTGTAGGAGAACACGGGGCCGCCGAAGACGCCCACGCCGAGCCAGTCGAAGAAGTGGTAGTTCAGCCGGAGGCCCGGCATGATCCCTCGGCGGTATTCGTCGAGGAGCGTGAAGGTCGCGTGGGCGGCGATGTCGAAGCGGCCCTCACGACGGAGACGCAGGCGACGCACCGCGGGGGCGCCCGCGAGAGGACCCGTCAGCTGGATCTCCTGCGCGTCGGCGTCCGGCAAGTCGGCGGACATCACGGCTGCTCCAGCACAGAGGCCGAGCAGGGCGCCGACCAGTTTCTTTTGGTTCGTCATTGGTTTTCCAGCCAGTGTGGACGCCATCATTTGGGAAGCCATCATTTGGGGAGTTTGTACTCCCAGGTGAACGGCAAGAAGACGGAGATGCCGAGCTGGGCCTGGACGTGGTTGGTGAAGTTCGTCCCGTCGGAGAGCCAGGTCGACGGGTCCTGCGCGAGCGGGCCATTCGGACCGTTGCCAGGCACGATGGCGGGGTTCTCCAGCTCATCGAGGAACATGTAGTCGCGGATCTCCAGCATCGCCGCCAGCCAGCGAGTGAAGAAG
>JAGQIY010001269.1 GCA_020430865.1 Myxococcales bacterium | reverse complement strand
GCCTTCGCCTTGCGCGAGGATGACCTCGCCCGGTCCGACGTAGAGCGACTCGAGTCCGGCGCAGACCTGCGTGAGCTCCGCGAGGTCGAGCTCGCTGAAGAGGTGCACGTGCCGCAGCGCCGAGTGGTCGGCGTTGACCTGCGTCGCGCGGACGAGCTCTTCCTCGACCGCCGGCACCGACGCCTCGGCCTGCAGCACGAGCGCGGTGATGTTGTCCGAGCCGCCGCGATCGTTCGCCAAGGCGACGAGCCGCTCCGCGACGGAGGGGCCGTGCAGAAGGAGCCCGACCAGCTCGGCGGCGTCCTCGAAATACTGATGGAGGCCGTCGCTGCAGAGCAGCAAGACGTCGCCGGGGAGCACGTCGAAGACGAGGAGGTCGACGAGCACCCGCTCCTGCGGGCCGACCGCGCGCGTCACGATGTTTCCGTGATCGCTCGCTTTGGCCTGCTCGGGCGTGAGCACTCCTTGGCGCACCGCTTCGGCGAGGAACGTGTGGTCGTTCGAGAGCTGATGGAGCTCGCCGTGACGCGCGACGTAGAGCCGGCTGTCGCCGACGTGGGCGAGGATTGCTTTGCCGCCACGCGCGAGCATCGCAGTGCAGGTCGTGCCCATGCCGCGCTTGCTCCGGTCGGCTTTGCCGAGCTCGTGCACGCTCTGGTTCGCGCGCTCGACCGCGGCTCGCAGCGCGGGGCCGGCGACCGCGGGGTCGTCCGCCACGCCGGCGAGCGCCGAGCGAATCGTCTCCGCCGCGGTACGGCTCGCCACCTCACCGGCGGCGTGCCCTCCCATCCCGTCGCACACGACGTAGAGCCCGAGGGCCTCGTCGACGAGAAAGAAGTCTTCGTTGTGACTCCGCGTCCGGCCGACGTCGGTCCTGCCCTCGACCTTCCACCGCATGTGCGAGCGAGGCTACCAGCGGCTCGCGCCGCCGAGCAACGCCTCGTCACGGAGCGAGCACGTCTGCTGGTTCAGCGACGGGTTCGCGGGTCCCCGTTCCGAGCTCGCCCGCATCGTTGGTTCCCCAACACCTCACCCCCCCGTCAACCAGCACGGCGCAGGTGTGGGAGTACCCCACGGACACATCGGCAACCGAGTCCAGGACCCGCACCGCACGAACGCGCCTCTGAGTCGTTCCGTCTCCGACCTCACCGAAGGAGTTGGTGCCCCAACACCACAACGACTCGTCTGCCCGAATCGCACAGGCGGAAGCCCCGCCCGCGTCCAGACGCTCGACAGAGTCGAGTCCCTCGACCTCCACCAACGCCGCAGATTGAACCCCTCCGCCCAAGCCCCAGCAGACGACCTTCCCTTCGGCCCGCACCGCGCAGTTGAAGTAGTCACCGGCGCTTACGAGCGAGGCATCGTTCAGCTCTGCCACCGTGGTGACGGCGTCCGGGCCCGCGTACGAACCAGAGCCGAGGACACCCTGGGTGTTCGTACCCCAACAACGCACAGTGCCACTGGACGCCCGAGCACATGCGTGTCCCACCCCAGAGGTGACCTGGACTCCGGACACACCGGGCACACGGGTTGGCTCGGCATGAAACGCTTGGCCCCCGAACGTGAGCGCGCCCCAGCACCAAATGGCTTGGCTCGTGTCGACGACACACGAGTGGGACTGCCCCGCAGAGAGGTGCCTCGCCCCCACGAAGGCCCTGACGGGAACGATGGTGTCGTCGACGATCCCAACGCCCAGTTGACCCGAGCCGCCTTCTCCCCAACACCAGACTTCGCCCCCGGAGAGCGCACACGCGTGTTCCGAACCGAGCGCGAGGTCTTCGACGTCGGTCAACAGCGAAGGCACGGGTCGGAGTCGTTCACCCCTCGTTCCGTCGCCGATTTGTCCAGAGTCGTTTCGTCCCCACCCGGCCAACGTCCGGTCGGCTCGAACGACCGCGGAGAAGCGCAAACCCG
>JAGQIY010001268.1 GCA_020430865.1 Myxococcales bacterium | reverse complement strand
ATCGTCGAGTACCTCAAGCCCGCGCACACCCACTTCGTGACCCTGGTCGAGCCCGCGCCGCCCGCGTTCATCGACCACTGGGAGCTCGGCGTCAGCGAGGTCGGCGTGACGACCGATCTGCACTGACCACGGCGCGGCTACTACTCCCGTCGCAACGCGAGAATCCGCACCGCCAGAACCCGCACGACGCGGTCGTCCTCCGCAGCCTCGATCGCTTGGGCGACTTCCTTCTCGAGGGTCCGCTCTTCAGTCGCCTTCACGCGTGGAAGCAGTGCCTCGACGAGAGCGTCGAAGCCTCGTCGGGGCTCGGAAGGCAACACCGCCTTCGCCACACGGCGGTGAATGCCTGGCAGCCTGGCCTGGATGAACTCGTCGTCCACGGCCCCGCCGAATGAGCGCGCCACGCGCTCGGCGAGGTCTGAGGTTCCTTGGAACTTCGCCTTGATGCCCCGCCCTACGACGCGTGCGGTGCCGAGGGCGCCACGCAATCCAACCGCGTGCGCTTCACCCTCAAGAATGGCGTCGAAGATGCTGGTGGACGGTTCGGGGGTCTGGAGGGCAGCCGAGGGGGTGTCTACTCGCGAGTGAGCCAGTAGAGCAGCAGGAGGAGGAGGAGCACCCCCGCTGCCGTGACGGCCAGCAGGAGTGACGGATTGCTCTTGCGCGTGCGAGCCCCGGCTGGGGGCTTTTTTTTTTCGACGACGTCGCGGTTCAAAGCGACCCGCACGGCCTCACCGTCAGCAAGTGCGACCTCCTTCAAGAGACTTCGCGCCGTTGCGAGAAGGTCGTCCTCCGACGTGCCATCTCCAGCGAAGGCCGACCCCCACTCGTCGCCGAAAGCCCTCACGACCTGCGCGCCCCAATCGGCGGTGACTTCGTACTCGGTAGGGCGCCCGGGCGTGTTTGGAAACCAGATCAAGTAGTGTGCGATAGGTCGCCCAGCTGCGTCCCTGAGCGTGGCGTCCTGAAAAGACGTCGCGATGAACGGCACTTCATCACCGTCTCCCAGGCGCAGAAAACCGCCGGTGACCGACGGGGCAGTTCCAGGTGTCGTCCCCGCGAACACGTCGGCGTGAAAGTCGTACCACGTCTCGATGTGCGGATGCGCGGGCCGCAGGACGAAGCTGTAGTCCCACTCACGGCCACGAGTTCGCCACAGAACGCTGTCGAGATCGATCCGCACGCTCGGTTCCTGGGTCAGAGCTGGTTTCTGAAGAACGCGCGCTGCGCCGCCGGCGAAGCAAGTTCGGCGCGCATCGCAGCAGCGGCCGCTTCAAGAACCTTCCCCTTCTTCGCGGCCGCGGCCTGCTTGTCGCGGAAGTACCCCGCACCCTTGTCAATGCCGTCCTTCAGCGCCAGTGCCTTGAGCAACTGCGTCAACACCTGGTACTTCGGAGGAAGGAAATCGTCGAGCTTGTCGACCAAGTCGACGAGGGCCGATAGCCGCTCAAGGATCGCCTTCAGCAGTCCGAATCCTGAGCCCTTCGCGGCCTTGTCAGCCAACTCGGAGAGCACCGATACCAGCGCCACCGGCGCGACCAACTGGAGCCCGATGAAGTCGTGAGCGTCGACGACGTGTCCACCATCGCCACGAACCGAGGACAGCAGCAAATATTGGCTACCGAACGACTTGGAATTTACCGCCTTGGCTACCCCGGCGAGTTGATCGGCCGCACCCGCGACGATGTCTCTCCCGATACTCTCGGCGGTCGCGTCTGCAGGAAGCAAATCCGCCTTGGAGATGGCGATGATCCACTGCCGCGGGAACGCCTCAAGTGGCGCCCCGCTCGCGGCGAACTCATCGGAAATCCGCCGAGCTTCGTTCCGAAACTGGTCGAGCAGATGGCGCACGTACGGGAGGCCCTCGCCGACGTACTTCATCCCGTCGACCAGCAGGATGCCGACGTGACTCGTGAGGAGCTTCGACAGAGCGTCGCGCCGAGCCGCTTTCTCGGAATCGTCCTTGGGGGTCCGCTCCCACCAACCGCCCGGGTAGTCGTACCAGACCACGTGCAGTCCGGGCTCAGGCAGTCCACCCACCTTGAAGCCGAACCGGTACTCGAAAAACTGTTCGGTGCCGAGCGGGAACTCGCCCTTCTCCATCCGGTAGTAGCGGGACAGGAGCTGGTTTCCGTCAGAGACGTCCGAAGCCTCGAGCCGATACCCGTGGGCCTCCTCGAATGAGTTCCTTTGCTGATTGCCGAAGTAACTAGCGAGGAACGTCGTCTTGCCCGAAGCGCTGGGACCAAACAGCGCGAGGCGAATCTCGGGGGCTTCGTTGCTCATGGGGTCTCTCTCTAGAGGGGCTGGTCGAGCTGGTGCGAAGGGCAGCGTTGACGGTCGTTGCTATCACGGCACCCTCGAAAAACGCAACGTTCTCCCGCCCTCGTCGCCCTCGGCTACGCACGCTGTCCCAGCCCACCTGACGCCCGGCTCTACTCCCGTGGGGCAAGCCCCCGTGACGAGCGCCGTGCGGTCTGCCCGCGCGGAGCCCCAGGAGCCGAGCGCACATGGCCGACCGGGTCGATTTCTACTTCAGACAGCGGGTGACCGAGGCCGAGCTGGACCTCGCGTGCGAGCTGCTCGAGCAGGCCGATCGGGACCTGGCCGCTGACATCGGGAT
>JAGQIY010001267.1 GCA_020430865.1 Myxococcales bacterium | reverse complement strand
AGCTGGAGAACGCCTCCTTCAGCGAAGCAGACTTGAGCGCCGCCGATCTCAGCGCCGCGGAGCTCGGCGGAGCAGACTTCAGCCTCGCGAATCTCACCGACACGACCGCCTACGAGACGCGACTCGCTGGCGCGCGCCTCGATGGCGCCAGGATGCAGCGTTTCCGTGGAGATCAGGCCGACCTCCACGGTGCCTCGCTGCGTGAGGTCGATGCGAGCGAAGCCAGCCTGTCCGAGACGAACCTGAGGCTGGCGTGCCTGGACGGCGCACTGCTCTCCGAGGCGGTCCTGAGCCACTCGGATCTGACTCAGGCTAGTCTGGTGCGCGCCAAGCTACCCGGGGCCCGGCTCCGGTACGCGCTACTCACCGACGTTCGCGCTGGTTTCGCCAACTTGATGCAAGCCAACCTGGAAGCCGCCGACTTGACTCGCGCGGATCTGAGAGGGTCCAATCTTCACGGCGCCGAGACCCTGGAGGCGACGTTCGCCGACGCGCGCCTCGATCAGGCGCTCCTCACCCAAACCAAACTCACCCATCCCATCCTGAAACGCACACCGTGACACCCCACCCGACGGCGCGTGCGCGCAAGACTGAACTGCGCGCCAGTGCCTCCCGGAACCGATCTGACTGAGAGGCCCCGATGCAAGATGGCAATGTGCGCATCCGACTGATTTCGAACGCTCTCCCGGGCTCCGTGGAGGTCGACGAACTGCACGGTCACGAGGCCATCGGGCAGCTCTTCGATATCTCCGTGCGCTTCGCCGAACCAGAGGGCGCTGAAGTCGATCTCGAACGGCTGGTCGATCCCAGGGCGCGCGCCGGTGTCCTGTTCGTTCGGGGGGAGGAACTCTTGCGGGTGATCTGGGGTCGCTTCGTGGAGGCTCGCAAGTCACTCGACGCCGACAAGAACTACGCCGACATCCGCGCGCGCTTCGTTCCACGGGCGTGGTCAACCAGTATCCACGAGCGCACCGAGGCCTATGTCGGCAGTGCTCCGCAGATCATCGCCCGCGTGATGAAGCGGTCCCTGCTCACTGCAGACGGAGACTACGAGCTGCGACTCACCGGGGATTATCCCGAGCGGGAGTTCGTACTGCAGTATCACGAGACCGATCTTCGGTTCCTGAGCCGCCTCTGCGAGCACTGGGGGATCTACTTCTTCTTCGAGCACGGCAAGCGTGACCGCTGGGTGTTCTGCGACGACAACCAAGGCATCCTCGACGTTGGCGTCAGCCCGGAGGAGCCACCCGGAGAGGGTGCTGGAGAGGACACGGAGACGACACCAGCGAACCCAGGTGCGGATCAGACGACGACCAGGTTCGTCCCTTTCCAGGAGGATCCCACTGGGCAGCGACTGGGAGTCCAGCAGTTCGCGTCGAACCAGCGGGCACTACCCAGCGCGTTCGGCACGCACGACTACAACTACCGCACTCCAACGGTGAATCTCCAGGCATCCGCGCCCGTCTCTGGCAGCGGCGACGGGCTGATCATCGAGTACGGCCTTCATTTCAAGACGCCCGAGGAGGGGCAGTTCTTGGCGAGCCGTCGCGCGGAGGCCCTCCTCGCAACGCAACTCACCTATGACGGCTCCGGCAACCTCCCCGCCTTTCGCGCCGGAGGAACGATCCGGATGGAGGAGCACCCGGAGAAGGATTTCGACCTGCTCGTGACGCGAGTCGAGCACCGCGTCGGCGATGCTGGCTACTCGAATCATTTCCGTGCGCAACCGAAGGACGTGACCTACCGAGCACCGCTGGTCACCCCGCGCCCGCGAGTCGCCGGCGTGGTCACGGGAATCATCGTCGGGACCACGCCCACGGATCCGATGATCGACGACGAAGGACGCTACGAAGTGTCGCTGCTCTTCGATGCGGTCGATCCCGGGGAGACACGCGCTTCGAGGCCCATTCGTATGATGCAGCCTCACACAGGCCCTGACTACGGCATGCATTTCCCCCTCAAACCTGGGACCGAGGTCGCGATTGGATTCATCAACGGAGATCCGGATCGCCCGCTGATCGTGGGCTCGATCCCGAACCCCATCACGCCCTCGCCGGTGCGCGGCGAGCGCCAGAACACGAGCCGCAATATCCTGAAGTCGATGTCGGGCGTGCTGCTCGAGATGGACGATGACGCCTGATTCAGTTCAGCGTCCCTGAAGCCCGCCCGGGACCGGGCGTCACGACCGGCGATGCCGGGAACAAGCCGAAGCGCAGGGCCTCTCGCACGACCTGCTGAATCAGCTGGTGCAACGCGCCATCGTCAGCCAGCACGCGCGCCTGATCCGGATCCAGGACCAGCTCTCCGGCTTCACGCAGCGCGCGCAGCTCTGCCGCCAGCTGAAGCAGGTCGCGATGACCATCGAGCAGCGGCAGCAATGCCGTCCGGAGAGCATCGAGGGTCAGTGGCTCGTGGCGGGGTGTCGTCACATGTCCCCGCGCAGCCTCGAGGCGAGTCAGCTCCGGTAGCGCGGGACGCGTCGGTACGCTGTCGGCGCTGCTCGGACTCCAGGGCAACAGCTCGAGCTGTCGTCGCGAGACCAGCTCCAGCAGATCGCCGATCGCATCCTCGATCAGCTTCGGAGACACCGGGGTCCCGTCGAGCAGCGCCCGCGCCTTGAGCTCTCCCAGGGCGGCGCTCATCAGCTCGGCGACGCGTAGCCCGGTCGGCCAGCTTCGCGCCAGCACCAGCAAGGCCGCCTTCTGGAGGGGCTGGTCCGACTCGACCACCACGCCGCTTGGCGTCTCGAACGCGAGCTTGGCTCCGGGCGCGAGCAACGGCTCCTGCGCCAGCACCTGGAGTTGCCCGGCAAGGTAGCCTCGATCGCGAAGCTGCTCGGCGCTCGCCACGCCGAGAGAGCGCTCCCCATGACACAGCAGCGTCGCTCGGAACTGACGGTAGCAGAGGACGTCGAGCTGCCGCTGGGCTTCGGCGGGGGACAGACCCAGCGCCTCCAGCTCGGCGGGAAGCGTCTGTTCCAGGGCGCCATCCGGAGTCGCGGGGATCTGTTCCGCAAGGAACTGAAACCCTGCGGCTTCGACCCGCTCCAGGAACTCGGTGACGAAGAGCGCTTCGTTGTGCGGCGCGAGGTGCTCGCCCAGCAGATAGCCGTCGTGCTTGTTCTGCACCATGGCAAGCTCGGCACCCAGCAGCGCGCCGTACGGGTTCTCTTTGGGGATGTACTGCTGGAGCCGAGCCACAGCCAGCTTCGCGCGGCGCAGGCGCGCGCGAGGCTCGGTCTCGGTGGCCGCGGCATCGCGCATCACGGCACGCAGCACGCCCCTCAGCCCCCACCCCGGCATGGTGTTGTAGCTGACGTAGAACACACCGCGATCCGCCAGGAGACGCTTCGAGCTCTCGAGGAGCGCCCGCTGGACGTCTCGCGCGACCCACGAGTAGACACCGTGAGCGACCACGTAGTCGAAGGGCCCCGAGGGCTCCACCTCGCGAAGGTCCCGTGCAAGCAGACTGAGATTCTGCAAACCAAGGCGCTTCGCTCGGTCGAGCCCGCGCGCGATGGCAGCCGAGTCCACGTCGACGCCCACGAACGTTGCCTCAGGGAATCGACTGGCGAGCGCCAGGAGGTTGCTCGCGTCCCCGCAAGCCAGCTCCAGGTAGCGGAAGTCGTGGCAGAAGTCCCGCAGCAAGCCTCGCTCTATCGCGCGCGCGGCGAGCCGCGCGGGGTGTGTGTGGGCGATCGCAGAACTCGGATACTCGATCTCTTGGCTCATGCCTTCTCGTAGAACACGTCCGTGTCGTCGGGTTCGGTGCGGCCGAGGGCGCCGTCGTCGAGGTCGTAGAGCTGGGCCTCGGCGATCAGGCGACGGCGATCGCCGTCCAGGTCGGCGAGCATTGCCTTCATCTCCATGAATTGCTCCTGCAGCATGTGAATCAGCTTGTCGGCGGCCAGACGCGCTGGAGGCAAGATTGCGCCGCGGCGGCTCTTCTCGGCCAGCTCGAGGTTGGTGATGACGCCCGTGATGGCGACGAGCTGGGCCTTCGCCTGCACCATGATGGCCGCGTACTCCGCGGGCAGCTTCAGGGCGCGCGGGTGCTGGGCGAGTACGCTCGCGACCACGGTCTGCGGCGAGAGCTTTCCCGAGCTCTTGACCACGAACTCCGGGCCCACCTTGAACTGACCGGTGACCTCGACCCCCGAGCTCTTCAAGCTGATGCCCGTGGTCTTTGCAGCCAGCGTCAGTTCGCTCTTGCCCATCACGAACGGGTTGCCGTCCGCCTCGACGACCAGACCGTAGGCGACGTCACCGCTCATGTCTCCGGTGCCCACCGCGACGGACTCCTTCCCGGATTTCGTCGATACCTTGAGCCGGGGCTTGTCCAGCTTGCCGGCGAACGCCTGACTCCCTCGCCCGCCGAGATGGATCATGTCGTTGTCCATCACGACCGCGGCCTTCGCGCTCTTGATCTCGACCTTCTCCTTGGTCACCAAGCGCAGCCATTCCGTAGCTTCCTGCTTCACAGCGGCGTCCTTGGCCTCGATCCCTAGCGTGATCTCCTTGGCGTGCACCGTGAAGCCCCCGTCCCTCACGGCCAGGGTCGCGTCGGCCGCCGAGGTGAAGTGCATGTGAGGAGCGTCCAGCCTCAGGTCCGTCAACGACGCCAGACGCATCTCCTGCTTCGAGGCGAGGAATAGGTCCTCCCCGCTGACGATGCGGATACCACCAGAGCCGTGCCCCAGCTTCTTTTCCACCTGGAAAGGGTGACCCGCGTCACGGTTCTTCCAGTACTCCTGCAACGGGTCCCAGTCTGCGGCCTTGAGCAGCCACTTCTCGACCGGACCCATCGCGAACTTCCGGTCATCGGGGTCCCCGGCGGAGCTCGAGATGAGCGTGATGCCATCTCCAGCGGCGAACAGCTTTCCGCCGGTCCCGAGCGTGATGCCATCTCCCGCGAACATGCCGATCACGGCTGGTGGCCCTGGCTTGAGGCCGACCAGGCTCAGCACCTCGTCGATGATTCCTGCGATGCGGTCATACACGGCCATCACGTCCTTGAACGCCTCGACGACGGGACGGAAGAGGTTGCGTACGTCCTCTGGCCACTTGGCGATCTCGAACTGGAGCACGCGCAGGTCCCCGAAGGTCTTGAGGAAGTCCTCGTCTTTCCCCTCGGATATGGCGGGGTCCTCACCAAAGAGCCGCGAAGTCGCGCCGCCGGTGATCTTGAGGTACGCCGAGCTGCCCGACTGGTTGTGGGTGACCGTACACACGTCGGAGCCGAGATCCTCCGGCGACCCGGCGGATGCAGAGTACTTGAGGCCGAGGCTGCTCAGCTGTCCGGCGAGCCAGGCCGCGGTCCCCTTGTCTGTTCCGTGCTTTTCGATCCTCGAGGAAATGCCGAGCCACGTCTTCGCGAGCTCTGTAGCCCCTTCGTCCGTCGGGACCTTCAGCGTCGAGCCGGAACCTTTGATAGCGCTGGTCAGCGTGACTACGTTGCCCGATGCCGCAGCCGTGGAGCCGATCTGCGACGCGAGCTCGCTGGCGCGATCTGCTGCGTTGGCGAAGGTCGACAGGTCGATGCTCTTCTCGGTGCCATCCACCTCGATCTTCAGCGTCCCGCTGACGACGGAGGCGACGCTGCAGTTACTCAGCGTGCCGACTCCGAACCTCGCGCCGTCGTTGTGCTTGAAGTGGTTGCCCGTGCGCGTGAAGCTTTGCGCCTCGTTCCATCCGAAGTTCCCTCCGCCCTGGTCGCGGTAAAGAATCGTCTCGGACCCGAGCTGAATGGACGCTGGGGAGTTTGCCGTGGTGACCGTCACCGCCACCTCCGCGTGATCCGTGGCGGGTGTGAGCCGCGCCGAGCCAGCCGAGGTGTCATCGATGGTCAGCGTGAGCGTGTGCTTGGTCCCGTTCTTGGTGTCGTAGACGTCGATCTTAGCGTCGTCGCCGGACAGCCCAGTCAGGTCGTAGAGCTCGGGTACGCTGGTCAGACTCGCCCCCCCCGAACCGAAGCTCGCTGCCTGAGGTCGCGCGGCGACGTTCCCGGCTTCGTCGGCCATCGAGAAGCCGGTCTCGCCCGAGCTGCGATCCCAACGCACGAAATCGCCGACGTTCATCGCGGAGTTCAGGCCTTCCTGGGCGTTCCCCCAGATCGCCATCAGGTTCTGGATGCGGGAGCCGATGAAGTTGTCGGTGATCGCCGGCCCGACCTTCCCCAGCACATCACAGAAGCGATGGAAGAAGTTCACCGTCTGCAGGAAGTAACCGAACGTCTTGGCCGCACCTGGATTGCGGAAGCCCGCCACCGGATACGGATCGAAGGGCTTGATCGCCGGAAAGACACTGGTGTCCCCGCCCGGCGGAAACCCGTTCTTCATCTCGACGTAGTTCCCCTCCCACTCGAGGGGTTGCAGCATCGCTCGCGCCTGCTGCTCGCCGTGACCCAGGTCCTCGAACTGCTGCCGGAAGTCCTCGAGCAGGCCGCCGTCGTAGCCATCTCGAAACTGGGTCTGCTGCAGCGTCTGGCTCTTCTTCTGAGAGGTCTGCCAGTTCGGACCGTACATCAGCGCCTTGAGCCCGTTGTGCACCTCTTCCACGCGGTAATGCAGATCGAGATTGTTGTAGTCGACCATGCGAGGCGTCACGTGAGGCTGAGCATGGTCGAGGGCGGTGATCTGTCCGTGTCCTGCACCAGCCGCGATGACCACCTTGGCGGAAGCGGCGAGGGTATTGGACGCGGTGCAGGCCATCACCATGTTGGCGTTCGAGTACTGCAGCCACTTGCCGCCGACCTGCCACATGGAATGGCTTCCGCTCTGGTACAGCGCGACCTTGTTCACATCGATGAAGAGGTGACGATCGGATTGCAGGCTCATGCCCGTGTAGCCAAACGTGCCTGCACCGTCTTCGGGCTTGTAGATCGGCAGTCCCATGTTCAAACGAACCTTGGGATTCGGCACGTACACACTGAAGCGGCTCGAGCGCACCCGCTCACTCATCGATCACCTCCAGGAACGTCCGAGTGTAGCGGCCAGCCCAGACGCGTCGCAGCAACAGATTCCGCGATCTCCCGCGGCATCGACGCGCAGCGCCGAGGCGCGTTCGCTGCTCGGTTCCCAGGGCCAGGCGGTGCCCCGTGAGCCGAGCCGCCTCAGCGTCACGGTAGAGCGACCGCTTCAGACGCGCAGCCAGGCGGACGCGGCTCCGCTCAGCGACCCTTCGACCGCTTCAGGCTCTCGACCAAGCCGAGCAAGGCGAGACCATACGAGCCAGCGCCAAAACCAGCGACTCGCGCCACACACACCGCCGCAACCACGCTGGTGTGCCGGAACTCCTCACGTGCGTCGGGATTCGAGAGATGAAGCTCGACGCAGGGCAGTCCGCTGGCCTTGATCGCATCGTGGAGCGCGTAGCTGTAGTGCGTGAGCGCTCCGGGATTGATCAGAATCCCTGCGAAACCTGCGTCCGCCGCGTCGCCAAGCCACCCCACGAGCTCGCCTTCGTAGTTCGACTGCCGACAGTCGACCCGGGCGCCGTGCTCTGCGGCCAAGCTCTCCAATTCCGCATGGATTTGAGCCAGGGTCTGCTCGCCATAGATCTCGGGCTCTCGCTTGCCTAGACGCTGCAGATTGGGACCGCTGAGGACGAGGATCCGAAAACCCTCGGTGGCGCCCTCGAGCGACCGACGCCGCTTCGAAGCCCCCGCCGGCGCGTGCCGCGCCGCTTGCTGATTCACGCGCTTCGTCGCCATTGAGACCTGCCAGCGTCGGGCCGGCGACCGGCTACTCGAGCTCGCTGAGCAGCCTCGGCGCGGTGGTGCGCAGCATGAACCGCCCTTTTCCGAAGTTGCCATCAGGCTTCATGGTCAGCGCCAAGAAGTACATCTCGTTCACCACCCGGATCAGCGTGACCATCCGCTCCGACTTGAAGCTCACCTCCTTGGTGTCTCCAGCATCGAGCATCTCGGTCGCGCGCTGGATGGCTTTGACGACGACGCTGACTTCAGCGCCCACCGCCTCGATGTCCATCCCTGCTTCGGGCTTCACGTAGGTCTCGAGGGCGATGCCCTCGAAGTCCATCAGCACACCGGCCAGCCCACCGTCGGTCCCCTCAACCACGCCTTCGAGCGCCTCACGAAACATCAACTCGAGCCTAGCCGGAATCCCGTAAAACGTGAATCTTTCTGAGGATCCCCAGCGATTCGGCGCCGGGGCCCTGGGCCGCGCCAGCGCACGGACCAGGGCACCGAGCGGCACCCTCGGCTCCTTCAGCTCTGGGTCGCGGGCGCCCCCGAGCGACCGGTCAACGCTTCCCACGCCAACGGTTGGCCGCATCGAACGGCCAGCCGAGGGCAGCTCGGAGCGCTGCCCAGAGCACCGTCTCACCCCCGAACCCGGCTCCTCCGCTGGATCGCTGGCACCACGAATTCGCTCGTCGTATCCAAGGCTTGGAGCGTCGGCTCAGGGGCAAACACGACCCGGAGTGTGCGCAGGGGGCAGGCCCCAGCGCGAAATCTTGGCGGGCCGCCACCGGCGGACTTGCACCCTCCGGGCAACTGGGCCATGCCCGCACCCGAGGTCGCCCGCCTGGGTGCGCGCCAGCGACCTTGACCCTGTGGAGGTCTGCCGGCTACTTTCCCGTCTCCCGCGGGCCCGGCAGTGGTCCATTAACAGAAGTCACTGAATCACTATGCGCGCGCGAGCGGGCGATCCGCCCCGCACCATGCCCCAGAAGATCCTCGCGGGACGTAGCGACGACCCGCTGCTCCAGAACGATCTGACGCGAGTCAAAGTCGATCAGGTCATTCTCGCGAGGGATCCATCCCGCACCATCAACGAGGCGCTCGCCCGTGGGCTGCGGAAGGCCGCCGTGGAAACGGCGGTCGCCTACGAGACCCACTGCGTTGCCCGCAAGGGCGAGGACGCAACCAGTCGGGTGCCAGACAGCATCGTCCAGCAGGGCGTCCTGCTATCGCGCGCTGGGATTGGCTTCCCTGCAGCGGTCCATCTCGAGCGCTTTGGCTCGCCGGCACGCTTGGCGGTGACCGACGAACCGCGCATGGCAGCGACTGGAGGTGTGGGGATGCTCACGCTGGTCGTTTCGCCGTCTCAGCTGGCAGACGCGATGCTGGCCGGCTCGCTCCGGGTTCGCCCGCCGCGCAGTGTTCAGGTCCTGCTGAGCGGCCGTATCCGGCCCTTCGTCTGCGTGCGAGACGTCGCGTTGGAGCTCTTGCGCCGCGGGATCGGCGAGATCATCGAGCGCATCGATCGCGAACACGGAGCACCGGTGGTGGTGGAGTTCGCCGGCCCCTCGGCACGCCTGATCTCGGTGCCGGATCGCGCCGTGCTCTGCGCGCTGGCCCCGCAGCTGGGAGCTGCCGGTGCCGTGTTCGTCAGCGACGAGAAGACCGAGGTCTATCTGCGAGACCAGCGGCGGTCCAAGGCGCATCGGGCCCTGTCTCCCGACGCGGGCGCGCCCTGCGACGACGTGCTGACGGTCGATCTCTCCGCGGTCGATCCGCTCGTGCTCGACGTGGATGGCAAGGTGAAGCCCGTGCGAGAGCTGAAGGGCAAGCCCGTACGCCAGGTCATCCTGGGGGGTGACTGTGGCGCGAGTCTGCGCGACATCCTGGCGGCAGCGGCATTGCTCAAGAGCAAGCGTGTCCCTCCAAAGCTGGACTTGCTGCTGGTTCCACCTTCACGGCAGGTGCTCGAGGTGCTGGCCAAGGCCGGCGCCCTGGTCGACTTGATCGCCACCGGGGCTCGTCTGTTGGAGCCAGACCACCGCGTGCTCACCGGAGAGCTGTATCCACCGCCCAGCGAAGGCGTCAGCCTGCGAACCTTCGACCCCGAACCCGGCTCGGAGGGCCGCTTCGTCGTGGGCTCGGCGGAGACCCTGGCCTACGCGGTCGCCTATGGGGAGGTCGGAGATCCCCGTAGCTTCAAGCGTCCGGTTCGCGTCACCGTACCGCGAGCGCTGCCGACCGACGACGTGCTGGTCGTACGCAAGACCAAGGGCAAGGCCAAGGCGATGGAGGACGATCCGTCCAAACATCACTTCCCCGCGGCAGTGCCATGGAGTGGAGAAACCAGGCTCCAGGTGGTGAACACTGCGGCGAGCGTCGAGAGCCCCTCTGCGTTCGTGCTCTCGGATCCGAGCGACGTGAACTGGCTGGCCCGTAGCGCCCCGATCTTGGCGCCAGCGCTCCGCGCCGTGGTCGCGCCATACGTGCCCTCCGCGCTGGTGCCCCTGCTCTCTGGACTGGGCGTCCTGGCCCTGAGCGCCGATAGCGAGACGGTCAGCCGCTTGGCGCAGCAAGCAGAGCTGGTCTTGCCCGCGCCGGAGAGCTGGGACGGCGAGAAGACGCTGCACGCCAAGGCTGGCGACCAGCAGTTCGAGCTGACCTGGCTCGCGCTGGACGCCGAGCGCAACTGGACCAAGCTGGGAACGGCGGGCGAGGCCGGCCCCCAGAAGGCCCGCAAGACCGCGCCCGCCTGACGTCCCTCACGACTCGAGGAGGCGCGAGTCCAGCCGCCGGAGAGCAGGCCCGCTCCGATGCGGCGCGGGAAACAGCGGCGCCGCGGGAAACAGCGGCGCCGCGGAAAACAGCGGCGCCGCGGAAAACAGCGCCTCCGACGGAAACAGCGCGCAGCCCACGGAAACAGCACGCGTGAGGACCAGCGGATGGCGCTTGGGGCAGGCGCGCTGTGATACGCTGCGCAGCGTGAAGCTCTCTCCGATCGCCCTGGTTTCCAGCGCACTGCTGATTGCTCCCGCCGCGCTGGCGCAGCCCGCCCCCGAGGACGCCGCCAGCGCGTCCGATGCATCCCCTGCCACCGACGCCACGCCGGAAACGCCCACCGCGTCGCCCGAGGTGCAGAAACAGGTTGGCATGGGCACCGAGAAGGAGGACCCCGGTGCGGTGCCCCCTCCCCCCAAACCCGAACAACCGACGACGCGCCCCGAGTCCCGGGAAGTCGGAGAAGACGACACCTTCGGGCACGGCATGCAGGTTGGCCTGCGCGGTGCGTTTCTCGGCGGATACAAGATGGTGTTTCGGTACGACCAGTCACCGCTGTGCAAGGAGCCGGATGCGAGCAAGGCAGCCAAGGATCAACAGAAGTTCTGTGGCTATGGTGCGCAGCCCATGATCGACTTGGCGGTATCGTTCGCGCCGCTGGACTCCATCGAGCCGTTCCTGTGGGCGCGCTTCGGCCTCGACGGAGAGAGCCAGACCAACACGAACCCGCTGAAGGTCTTCGGGGCCGGTCTCCGCGCGTACACGATGAGCGACTCCCGCTTCAAAATCTTCATCGAGCCAGCGGTCGGCATCGAGAGCGAGGACGGCGCGGGAAACAAAGACTTCAACTTCCCTGGCGATGACACCTACAACCCGGAGTACAAGACCGACTTCGTGTTTCATCTCGCGGCGGGGCCGCAGTACGACTTCGCGAAGGCCGTCGGCGCATATATCCATGCGGGAATGACCGTGGGGGTGCTGCGCTCGATCAACGCGACGATGGAGATCGGCGGCGGAGTCCAGATTCGCGTACCTTGAATCGCAGCGCGACGCTTCCCGCCACGCCAACTTGCTTCGAGGTCTGGACCGCAGTGGCGAGTCACGCTACACCGCCGCGTCATGACGAGTCGTCCGTTTCGAGTGCTTGGCGTGCAACAGATCGCGATTGGCGGGGCCGACAAGGGCGCCTTGCAGAAGCTCTGGCTCGAGGTGTTCGGACTGGCGAAGGTCGGCGAGTTCCGGAGCGAGCGTGAGAACGTCGACGAGGACATCGCCGTCTGCGGAAAAGGTCCGTTCAAGGTCGAGATCGACCTCATGCAGCCCATCGACCCCGAGAAGAAGCCAAAGGTCAACGAGCCACCGCTGAACCATCTGGGGCTGTGGATCGACGATCTCCAGAGCGCGGTCGGCTGGCTCGAGGGTCAGGGCGTTCGCTTCACCCCCGGAGGCATTCGCAAGGGCGCCGCTGGGCACGACGTGTGCTTCATCCATCCGAAGGGGAACGCGGACGCTCCCATCGGGGGGGAGGGCGTGCTCATCGAGCTCGTGCAAGCACCCGCAGAGGTCATCGCAGCCTTCGACGCCATCGGCTGAGGCGCTCAAGTCCTGAGCTTGCGATCCATCAGGATACGCTCGAGCGCCTCCCCGGCCGCGCGCACGAAGAGTTCTGCTCGACGCGTGATGCGACCGCTATCCTGGGTCAACGTGGATACCACGACGAGCGCGACCCGGGCGCCGACGCGCACGGGCTGCACCAGGACCTCGCCCAGGGGTTGATTCAGCAGCTGCCCGAGCTCGGCGTGCACGGGTGTCTGCGGGAGTTCACCGAGGTAGTAGCCGGCCTCGCACGCGGTCGCCACGACGCTAGGTTTATCCGTGGGGATCCTAAGATCGTTGAGCGCCAGCTCACCCATGCTCCGCGCCGCGGCGCGCCCGACGTACTCACTGGCGCGTACAGCCAGGACCACCACGCGCGGTGAGAGCGCCTCGAATCCGCGCGTCAGGTGCAACACGACTTCGTCGGCGCTGACAGACTGCATCAGCAGGGTGAGCACTTGCTCATCATGCGCGGCGACCTGCTCCTCGCTGGCTGGAGCGGGGGCTGGAGGCGGGTTGAGGCTGCTCCGCGAGCGACGCACGAGCGGGATCGCGGCGTCCGACGGCGGCCGAGGCTGTGCGTAGTCCCGAGTCTGGGGCACCGGGGTGCCAGGCGGAGGACCAAGGTCAGGGATCCGAGCGCGGTGGACTGGAGCGATCACGCGCTCGGGCCGAGCTACTTGAGTCCCGAAGGCTGGAGTGCGCTCCGAGTGCGGCGTGCCACGGGAGATGCCTTTCAGCGCTCGCACCAGCTCGCTCACGCTGGCCTGGAGTACCCGCACGGGCACGCCGAGCTGATAGGAGAACTCCCGAGCGACATGTGGGTCGAGGGGGTCTGCGGTCGCGACATCGACGGTCTGCGTTCTTGAATCCCTACGGATCGGCACGGCGAGCAAGCGCTCACACATTCCGTATGGAATCTCTAGGAGCACGTCCTCGGCCACGGCAACCCGCTTGATGATGGGAACGCTGGCGCGCTCGGCAGCGCGCAGCAGCACCTGTTCGACTCGCGGCT
>JAGQIY010001266.1 GCA_020430865.1 Myxococcales bacterium | reverse complement strand
GCCCCTCGCTGGCGGCTACTCGACGACGCGGGTGCGCTTCTGCCACGCGCGCAGGCGGTCGAGATGCGCAGGGTGGAACGGCGGCGGGTGCTGCCAGGCCCGGTCGCGCACCGTGGGGACGGAGGCGAGGGCGGGAAGCCCAGGATGGAGCCCGATGGGCTGGGGCGGCTGGGGCGTCAGGGCAAAGGCACTGTTGAGCGCGATCACGACGCCTCCCGCCGCGTCGAAGGGCGGTGTCAGATCGACATTGCCGGCGCCGTCGACCCCCGCCATCACGATGTCGGGGCCTTGTCCGCTGGGCACGTCCACCGGCGATTGCAGCGCGGGGATGAAGACCCCCGTGAAGGGCGCGAGGGAGAGAGAGCCGCTCGAAGCGGTCGGTGGGTTGCCGGACCAGCTGATGAAGCCGTTGAAGCCGTATTCGCCCGTGGACTGCTGGGCTCGGGCGGCGATCAACATCGACAGTTGCGTCTCGCTGAAGCTCTTGCCGAGCTGCTGCTGAACGAAGGTGTCGATGCTCGCGGGGCTGCCGTCGAGGTGCATGAGATCGGCATAGGTCTGCACCCCATCGAGCTGGCTCGCGATGTAGCTCCAGAAGACGAAGGCCTGCACGTATTGGCTGTAGTTGCCGTACTGCCAATCCACGAGGCTGATCCCATCGGCGATGTCCCCGAGGGGATCGGAGACATAGACGGCGAGCGCATAGTCGTGCTGGCCGTTCACCGCCCGCACGAGGCACTCGGCGAGGCCCTCGTTGTGATAGGCCCAGTCGCCGCTGAGGTTCGGGTGGAGCTCCTGGTAGAGCAGGTGGCTGAACTCGTGAGGCACCACCGTGTCGGCACCCTGGAGGAAGCCCGTCTCGGTGTTGAGGTAGAGCATCTCCTTCTCGTTGGAGTGGATGCCCCACTGCGCGAAGACCTGAGCGTCGGGGAGCGTATCGACGGGGCTGAAGTAACCCCCGAAGGCCCCCTTGCCATCGACCCCCAGCAACACCACCCGGCCGTTGTCGTCGCGGTCCGGCGCGTCCGTGAGCAGCGCGGTCTCCTTCGGGTAGACCTCGCTCTCGAAGAAGCTCCGGATCGCCGACGAGTTCCCCATCGTCTGCCCCTGCTCCACGTAGATCACGACCTGATCGCCGACGTCGGTGCGGTTGGCGACGATCTCGGTCTCGGTGAAGTTCGGGCTCCCGAGGTCGGTCACCCAGAAACGTGCGGTGTCGGCAGCCAGGAAGTCGTCGCTGAGCCCGAGGTAGGTGAGGCTGTAGGTGACGCCGAGCTTCTGCTTCTGCGTCGCGAGCGTCACCGAGCGACCGTCCGCGCCCAGCGTCGCGCCCTCCACCACGAGCGCGCCGTGGTCGCTCGCGGTGACGTAGTTGTCGAGCGACATCCAGGCGTCGTCGAGCGGCAGCGCGAACTCCACCACCACCGAGCGCTCGTCCGGTGCGTGGATGGCCGTGATCGACTGCGTGTCGACGACCCCGCCGCTTCCCCCTTCCCCGCCGGAGGCGCCCGCGCCCCCCGTGTTCGACCCGCCCGAAGCGTCGTCGTCGGGGACGACGGTGACGTCGTCACCACACGCGATGAGCAGCGCGAGGGCGATGGGGAGAGAAAGGAAAGGCGAGACAGCACGTCGGGTCATGGGTCCTCGAAGCGGGTTCGTGTTGGCCCCAGCCCTGGTGCAAGACCCTGGCCAGACATTCACGCCCTCAATCGCCTTGCAGGTCGCGACCTTGGCGCCGTTCGTCCCGGTCGGCGCCGCGAT
>JAGQIY010001265.1 GCA_020430865.1 Myxococcales bacterium | reverse complement strand
GAGCCACCGTTGCCCGTGCCACCAGAGCCACCGTTGCCCGTGCCACCAGAGCCACCGCCGTCGTCGTCGGAGCCGCAGCCCGGCAGCACCACGAGTGCACCCGCGGCCCAGAGCGCACCCCGGATGAACTCCTTGCGGCTCATGCCCGGAGTCTTGGAGAGAGAACCATCGCCTTTTCGAATCTTCATGCAACCTCCAGCTGGATCCTAAGCGTATCCAGCGCGTGTTTCCAAATCTCCCGCACCCTCGCGACGGTTTCGGAACGCGCCCAATGGCCACCTTTCATGGGCTCGAAGCTCGCTGTATGGTGCCGCCATGCTTTCGGAAGCAGGGTTCCAGATCCAACCCGTCAATCGCGCGCAGTTCGGAGTTGGGTGTATCAGCAAGCTCGGCAAGCACGTGAAGAGCGTGGGCAAGCAGCGCGCGTTGATCATTACCGACCCCGGACTGTTGAAAGCCGGTGTCGCCGCGCGGGTTGCCGAAGCCCTGAGCGCCGAAGGCATCGAGACGCAGACCTTCTCGGAGGTGCGTCCGAACCCAACCACGGAGGATGTATCTCTCGGCTGCGAGGCGGCCCGCGAGTTCGGAGACGCCGCGGTGGTGCCCGTCGGCGGCGGCTCGGTGCTCGATGCGGCGAAGGCCATCGCGCTCTGGGCGCCCAACGGCGGCGAGCTCTCGGACTACGTCCCTGGGTGCAAACCGAAACACCCTGGTCACCCCCTCGTCGCGGTCCCGACGACCTCGGGCACCGGCGCGGAGACCAACATGTTCGCCGTGATCACCGATCCAGAGCGTGGTCGCAAGATCCTGATCGGACACCTCAGCGTGCAGCCCAAAGCCAGCGTGCTGGACCCCGAGCTCACCGTGGGCTGCCCGCCGGGGGTCACGGCGACCTGCGGCATGGATGTGCTCACCCACGCCATCGAAGCGCTGAGCTCCAGCCGCCCGAACCCCTTCAGCGAAGCCGTCGCCTTGCGCGCCATCGCGATGGCGGGCCATCACCTGCCCATCGCCTTCGACGACGGTACCAACATCGAGGCCCGCAGCCAGCTGATGTTCGCCTCCCACCTGGCGGGCATTGCGTTCGCGAGCTCAGGGCTCGGCATCTGCCACGCCATGGGCCACCCACTTTCCGCACGGCTCAACGCAGCCCACGGACAGACGCTGTCGACGCTGCTCCCCGAGGTGATGCGGTTCAACTGCCTGGTGAGCGAGAACAAGTACGCCCAGGTGGCCATCGCGCTCGGTGTCGCCGAGCCCGATCTCGACAACCACGACAACGCGCAGCTCGGCATCAACGCGATCGAGCACCTGCGTGCCCAGGTCAAGACCGACCTTTGCCTCGCGGATCTGGGCGTGACGGCCGAGCTGCTGCCGACGCTGGTTGAAGACGCCTTCGCCGATCCGTTGATGATCACGACCCCACGCCGTCCCGAAGCACAGGACGTGCTGCGCATCTACGAGACCTGCATGAGCTGGTGACGCTCAGGCCGCGTCCAGATCGAGATCCAACTCCGCATCCGTGAGTTCGCTGGTGGTCGAGTAGCGAGCCTTCTCGAGGCTCAGGCGGGCCGCGGCCACACGCGTGTCGTGGGTGAAGCAGAGCCATGCGTTTCGCGCCAGGAGTCTCGAGAAGACCCGGGATTTCTCGTCGATGAGCTGCTCCGGGAAGCGATCGTAGCCCATGGTGACCGGCAGGTGCACCCAGGGCACACCCGGCACCAAATCCGCACAGAAAAATACTTCAGCCTGCTCGCCGCGCACCAGCGTGTGGAGCATCCCGGGCGTGTGCCCCGAGCTGCGGACGAAGCTGAAGGCTCGGCCAAGGAACTCCGACTCCAGTTGCTCGTCGCGCTCGCCGCTCAGGACCTCCAGGCGACCGCTCGCCTCCAGGAGGCCGACCAGCTCCGGGATGAACGAGGCTCGATCCCGTGGATGTGGCCGCCTCGCGCGATCCAGGGCCTCCTCACCCACGATGAAGCGCGCCTTGGGGAACAGCAGCTCAGGAGCCTCGCCCTCGCGATACGGCGCGAGCAGGCCGCCCGCGTGATCGAAGTGCAGGTGACTGAGCACCACGGCGTCAATGCTGTCGTGGGGCGCTCCCAGCGCCTCGAGCTGCTGGCACAGCACGTGCTCTGCTTCGACGACACCGAAGCGCTCGCGCAACTTGGGCTCGAAGAAGCTGCCAATCCCCGTCTCGAGCAGGATCCGACGCTCACCGTCCTCGATCAGCAGCCCACGGCAGGCCAAGGCGATGCGGCCTGCGTCGTCCGGTGGACACCAGCGACTCCACAGAGCGCGCGGAACGTTACCGAACATCGCACCTCCGTCGAGGCGTTGTGAGTTGCCGACCACACTCCGAATGCGCAACATGCGTCTCTCTATAGCGCACCGAACCGCCTTCTTCGAAGCCTTGACCCAGCGGACTCCCCTCACCCCCAGACTCCTCGCGTGCGCCGCGTTCGGCGCCTGCCTGTTGCCACGTGTCGCCCTGGCGCAGCCCTTCACGTTGCAGCTCGGAGAGCAGCGTCCTGGCGCTGCACCGGATCCAGACGCCGCGCTGTTCGTCGACCGCCAGCTCTCCCTGGGGGCTTCGTTCTCGCAAGCCTCGAGCGAGAGCACGCGTGAGCGTGGCGTGGCCGCAGTCGTGGGGCAGTTCGGCAGCCTCGACTCCACGCGTCTTGGCTGGGTGCAACGCTCGCGCACCTTTGGCATGCTCGGCGGCGGAAGCTCGGGGGTCGAGGGCGGGATCGGGGGTGAGATCAGCGCTGGGCCGCTCTTCGAGATGGTTCCAGGTGAAGGTAGCTTCGTCAGGGGAGGCTTCTCCGCCGAGCTGATGGGCAATCGGCACTTCTATTCCTCGTGGATCACGCTGCCGAGACTGGAGGTCGGCTACCACTCCCACGACAGCTCACGCCTGCTCGAGGGTTACCTGTTCGTCGCGCCCGCCTGGACCGGGCGGGTGAAGCTCTCGGACAAGGACGGGCAGCACAAGCTGGGTGGCACCGTCGAGCACGGAGCGGCGATCACCTTCGCCACGCCCGAAGTGCACTTCGACCTGACCTATCAGCGTTTTGCCGTGTGGAATCGTGATGGCGTCGCGCACGTCGTGCGTGCCACGGCGTGTGGCGAGCTCGGACGTCCCTCGATCTGCTTTCGCGCGCGGCTCTACGACGCACCCCAGGATCCCGAGGCGCTGGGCCAGGCGCGCATCGGCTACTTCGGCGTATTTCTGGGGCTGGGGCCGCTGGTCGCAGATCCGTGACGCTCCGGGGTTGACGGGCGCGCTGCGGGTTTCTAAAGCCTGCCGTTCGTCGAAACACGCCAGGTCCAGATGTCCGCCCCCGATCTCAACCCAGCACAGCACCAAGCGGTGAACACCCTGAAGGGTCCGATGCTGGTGCTCGCCGGCGCGGGAAGCGGGAAGACCCGGGTCATCACCTTCCGCATCGCGAAGCTGATCCAGAACGGGATCCGACCCGAGCGCATCCTGGCGGTGACCTTCACCAACAAGGCCGCCAAGGAGATGCGAGAGCGCGCCGTGGGCCTGCTCGGCAAGCGTCGCAAGAAGAGCGACAAGGCGCCGGAGATCAGCACCTTCCACTCGCTGTGCGTGCGCATCCTGCGCCGGAACATCGATCAGCTGGGCTATCCGAGCGAGTTCCCGATCTACGACCGCAGCGATCAGGAGAGCCTCGCGCGCGCGGCGCTGCGCGACATTCGCGTCGGGCACGACCGCCTGCGCCCTGGCGATCTGCTGCATCTGATCGGTGGCTGGAAGTCCCAGTCGGTGCGCCCCGAGCACGCCTCCGAGCACGCCAAGAGCGACAAGGAGCTGCTGGCTGCTCTCGCCTACTCGAAGTACCAGGACAACCTGCGAGCGGCTGGCGCCGTCGATTTCGACGACCTGCTGCTGCTCACCGAGGAGGTCCTCGATCGCTTCCCCGAGGTAAGAGTCAAGGAGAGCGGGCGCTTCGATCACCTGTTGATCGACGAGTACCAGGACACCAACGGCCTGCAGTACCGCATCGTCCGACGGCTTGCGGAGCGACACCGCAACCTGTGCGTCGTGGGCGACGACGACCAGTCGATCTACGGCTGGCGCGGCGCCGAGGTGGAGCACATCCTGAACTTCAAGAACGACTGGCCCGAGGCCACGGTCGTCCGGCTCGAGAGCAACTACCGCAGCCGAGAGGCGATCCTGAAGCTCGCCAACACACTGATCGCCCACAACTCCACGCGCCACGACAAGGT
>JAGQIY010001264.1 GCA_020430865.1 Myxococcales bacterium | reverse complement strand
CGTTCTGTCCATCCAGCGTGAGCAGCCACACCTCCTCGTGGTCCAGCGCCGCCAGTCGCGGACGCGCCCAGTCCACCACGGCCTCGAAGTGGTCCAGTCGGTCCCGACGCTCCGCGAGATCCAGCAGCAGGCTGCGCGCCCCCAGCTCGAGGGCGCTGAGCAGGCGCAGCGCCTGTCCCTCGAGCAAGCCGTACTCCACCAGACCGGCGACGCCGAGTCGACGGATCCCTGGGAGCCCGCCGCAGTCGACGAGCAACGTCTGAGCGAGCTCTTCGGCGTTGGGCCCCGTCCGGGTCGCACCCAGCACACCGCTGACCAGCTCCAGGTCGGATTGTTCCCCTGGGGAAACGTGGATTCGGCGTCTCATGACGCTCTTCAGGATCGGGGTTTGGGGGTGAGGTCGAGCTTCGAGCATGCGTCACCTCCAGCAAGCAGTGTGCCCGGCGCGGCTCTTCAGAATATCCGCGCGCTGGCGCGGGTCCGAATCGCCGCGCCGCCAGCCGCCGCTCGCCCGGGATGGCGCCCATCAGGGTGAGCGGGGGCGATCCGCGCTGCGAGGGCGCGCGACCGCCTGCTAGAGGCGACAGCTGGCGAACCCGGGGGCCGCCGCCCGGCTACTCCACGCGCTGCGGCTCGCCTTCGGGCAACAGCTCGAGGAACTCCGCGACCGCTGCCTGCAACGGCGCCTCGGCGCAGGCGTCGAACGTGACCTTCGTCTTGTAGTCGGGGCTGCGCCAGCGCGGATACGAACCCACCGCGACCTCGGGGTGGCGCTCGACGACGCGGTCGAGCAGCGGCTTCAGGTCGCCTTCGTCCATCTTGGTGAACACCGCGCGGCTCAGGTAGCGCTGCGTCCCGCTGAGGTGGGACTTCACGAGCAGCAGCTTCATGCGGAACACCTCGGGTACACCCGGCAGCACCCAGACGTTGTGCATGACGATGGTGGGCCAAGGCACCTCTTCGCTGCTGAACAGCTCCGCGCCGTGGGGCACGAGCGCCATGCGCTGGTGTCCCGCGTGGTAGCGCTCGCCGTAGGCTCGCTTGAGCAGCGCCTCCACGTCGGCGTGCACCGACGCTTCCACACCGAACGCCTTGGCGACGCCCTCGATGGTGATGTCGTCGTGGGTCGGCCCGACGCCACCGCTGGTGAAGACCACGTCATGCGCCTCGCTCAGCGCTCTGACCTCGCTCGCGATGGTGTCCAGGTCGTCGCCGACCAGGTTGACCCGCGCGAGGCGAATCCCCAGCGCGCGGAGCACCTTCGCCAGCTCGTAGATATTTTCCTCGCGGATTTTTCCGCTGAGGAGCTCGTCTCCGATGACCAGCGCCGCGGCCGAGGAAACGCGTCGCGGATCGACGCTCATCGCTCCTCCTCCAGGTCTTCGACGATGGGCTCACCGGACTTCTCGAAGGCCAAGAGCTTCTCCACACGGCGCTCTGCAGCGTCGAGTCGCTCGCCCGAGGTTCGCGCCAGGCGAATGCCCTCCTCGAACAGGTCCAGCGACTCCTCCAGCGGAAGATCGCCCTCTTCGAGGCGCTCCACGATCTCCCCCAGGCGGCTCACGGCTGCCTCGAACGACAGCGTGGGTGCTTCGACTTCAGCGGTCGTACCGGGGGTCTTTGCTCGCTTCGTCGCCACGCCTTGCTCCTACCACAACCCGCTGTCAGGGCGAGGGGGTGGCGCCCGTCGGCACGGCCGCGAGTCGAATCCCGCCCTCTGGCAGGCTCACCATCGGACAGTGCCCGTCCGGATCCGGCACGGCGGGCAGCGCTGGCAGAAGATCCGTTCCGACGCGTAACACGCCGCCGCCACCCACCAGCTCGAGCCAAGCGATCGCGCGCCCCGAAGTGCGCGGCCGCTTCGCTCCGCCGAGCAATCGCCGGGCAGCGGCTCGCACCGCCGAGTCGGCGTCCAGGTCCGCCGCGAGTCGCAGGACTCTGGAGCGCGGGGGCTCCGAACGACTCCCCACGCCGAGCACCAGCGCCAGTCGCACGGCGCTGTTGGTCTCGAAGCGATACGCCGTCTCCAGCAATCCCAGGGCTCGGGGGTGAGCGGCGCGCCCGAGGCCAAGGGCGACGCTCGAGCGCAGCTCCGGGTTGCCTGACGCGAGCCAGCGCTCGAGCTCGGGGCGAAGCTCCGCTTCGTCCCGAGCGGCGAGCGCGTAGGCGGCGACGAACATGGCTGCGCTGCCGCTCTGCACCAGATCCAGCATCACCTGGGTCGGCACCTGCTTGGCGGCGTCGGGATCCAGCAGCGCCACGGCGAGGGCGGACTTCAGCGTGCGGCGCGGCTCGGTCGCCAGGCGCGCTGCGGCGGCGGCGAGCACCAAGGGCCGTCCAGGTGCCGTGCGCGCGGCTGCCGCCACGACCACCGAGTCCTTGCGCCCGATCAGCTCGACGGCCTGGGCGTCGCTCTCCAGCGCCAGGCCGAAGGCCGCGGCGGCGCGATCACCGGGCTGCTTG
>JAGQIY010001263.1 GCA_020430865.1 Myxococcales bacterium | reverse complement strand
CTCGCCCAGCGGCTGTTCGCGGTCCGGGAGATCGACGCGGACGGGGAGGGGCAGTTCCTTGCGGCCCACCCGCTTCGCCTGCACGACCTGGTGCCCCGCACCGAGGGCGCATCTCCCCCGGCGCTCGACGACTTCGACGCGCGCAAGCGCGGCGCCACCCTCTTCTGCCTCGAGCACCTCGTCCCGTGCTTCGTCGACGACGTGTCCAGGGGCCGGCTCAAGGAGCTCGCGCTCAAGGAGCGCTACCTGGAGCGCTCGTTCCGCGTGGTCATCAGCCGGCACGCCGATCGCCTCCTGGACATGGAAGCCAAGTCCGGGGCCGGCCAGGACATGTCGCTGGCCATCGGCCGCGAGCAGCGCTTGATGGAGGAGGCGAAGCGGCGCCAGCAGGAGCGCCTCGCCGAGGTCCGACTCGAGCAGCAGCTCGTGCCCAGGGCGCCCGAGTTCCTGGGCGTGGTCACGGTACTCCCACGCGAGGCCGCGGTGGGCGTGGCCCGCGCGGACGACGCGCTGCTGGACCAGGTGCGCTCGGTCGAGTCGTCGCTGGGGCGGGAGCTGGACGACGCGCGCACGGCCGAGCTCGGCTACGACGCCGTGGCCCGGAGCGAGGACGGCCAGGACGTCCGCTTCGTGCTCGCGCGGCAGGTCGACGCCGAGGGCAGCATCTGGCTAAAGGCCAGCGAGTGGTCGCAGGTGCAGCACCTGGCCGACCGGACAGTGCTGTACGCCAGGCAGGACGAGACGCTCTGCACGATCACGGGACGGGACGCTGCTGCGGCAGCCAGCGTCGACGATGAGAACCGAAGGACTTCGATCCGCCTGGCAGGGCTTCAGCTCCCGCTGGCGACCGAGCACGTTGCGAGGAGTGAACCATGACCGACCGGCGCCTCATCGAGGATAGCCTTCCGCTTCGAGTGATTTCTGATGAGAGCCGCCGAGAGAAGTCTCTCCGGCATGGTCACATCTCAACGCTCCACATCTGGTGGGCGCGCCGTCCCTTGGCAGCCTGCCGTGCGGCCATCTACGCCGCGCTTCGACCGGCGCCTTCCGACACCCAGACGCGCGCTGACGAGCACGCCTTGATCGCGGACCTTGTCAAATGGGAAGCCACGCTCCCGGACGCCATGGAGAAGAACTCTGTCGCAAAGGCGCGGCAGCGCGTTCTTGAGGCGAACGTCGCGCGACGCGGCCACAACGTCCCTCCAGCGGTGTTGGACCCGTTCGCGGGCGGGGGGGCCATTCCTCTTGAGGCAGGGCGCTTGGGGTGTGTCGCGATCGCCAACGACCTCAATCCGGTGGCTCACATCATCGAGCTAGCGACGCTTCGCTTCGCGCAGCGCTTCTCGGACCTGCGAACCGCAGCGCCCGTGTCGTTGTTGGGAGATGCCGGTGGCAAACCGCTGTTGATCGAAGCCCTGGAGTGGTGCCTCGGCCGCGTCCAGCATGATGTGGAACGGTCGGTGCGGGATCTGTATCCGTCGGTGCGAGGCGAGAAGGTTCTTGGCTACATCTGGGCGCGGACCGTGGTCTGTCCCAATCCGGCATGCAGAGCGGAAATCCCGTTGATGGGTCAGTGGTGGCTCGCAAAGAAGAAGAACAAGAAGGTCGCGCTTCGTCCGGTCGCCAACACAGAGCAGGGCCGCGTCGACTTCGACATCGCCTACGAGGCAGACATCGACTTCGACGCGTCGGCCGGGTCGATGAGTCGGAGCAATGCTCTTTGCCCTTGTTGTGGGCAAGTATGCCCAGCCAAGGTCATTCGGGAGTTTGGGGTTCGTGGCGAGATCGGGTACCGCCTTGTCTCGGTGGTCATTGACAAACCGGGTGTCTCCGGGAAGGACTATCGAGCACCTACACACGAAGAGCTGTCGGCAGCCACCCAGCGCGCAGAGCGTCGGCTAGGGGAGATTCGGGAGGCGACGCGGGACGGAATCCCTCTGATTCCCGACGAAGAGCTGCCGTACCTGCGAAGCATCTTCAACGTTCACGTCTACGGCTACCGGACCTGGGCTTCGCTCTTCACGCCGAGGCAATTGGTCACGATCTGCGCGTTTGTTGAGGGGGTTCGCAACACGAGAGAGGCCGTCGCAGACAAGTACCGGGAGCGCGCTGGGGAACGAGCTAGTGAGTTTGCTGACGCGGTGACCACTCTGGCCGCCTTCGTTGTGGACAGAGTCATCAACCAGTCGAACGCCTTTACTCGATGGAACAACGCTGGGGAGAAGGCGGAGGGCATCTTCTCTCGTCAAGCGCTGGGAATGCTCTGGGAT
>JAGQIY010001262.1 GCA_020430865.1 Myxococcales bacterium | reverse complement strand
CGACGGTGCCGTCCAGCATCCCCGTCGCTGCGGAGCTGGTATGAACGCGCCTGCCGAAACCGATGGTCATGGGGTGGGGGACTACCTCAGGGTTCGCTACTCCGAGGAGGCGCGGCCTTACACCAGCTACCCAGACCAGCTCACCCGCTACCTGACCGCGCGGTTCCTCAAGGATCATCGCGGTGGGCGCCTGCTCGATCTGGGCTGCGGTCGTGGCGAGTTTCTGAACGGCTTCTCCCGACAGGGCTTTCGGGTCACGGGCTTCGATCGCGCCCAGCCGGACGGCGGCACCAGCGCACCCATCGTGCTTGGCGACTACGAGCGCGACGGGCTGCCCTTCGAAGACTCGAGCTTCGACATCGTCTTCAACAAGAGCGTCCTGGAGCACACCCACGACATCACCAGGCTGCTCCGCGAGTGTCGCCGCATCCTGCGTCCGGGGGGGCGGCTGGTGAGCCTGGTGCCCGACTGGAAAGCGCAGTGGAGCCACTTCTACGACGACTGGACTCACGTCAGGCCGTTCACCCTGACGGGACTCGACGAGTGCCTGCGGTGTCATGGCTTTGACGTTCGCGTCGCCGAGCGCTTTCGACAGCTTCCCTTCCTGTGGGAGCACCCCTACCTGCGTCCCGTCGCCAGCGTCGCCGCACGTCTGCCCAGCGCCCTCAAGCGCTACAAGCTGGTGCGCTTCTCCAAGGAGTGGATGCTGCTCGCGGTCGCCGATCGCTGAGGTGAAGGTGGCCGTCGCACCGAGTGGGCGAGCTCTCGAGCTCGCCCTTCGCCGTTCCATGGCACCGGAAGGTGCTGGATCGCACCGCGCTCGAGGGGGGGAGGGAAGTCGTTCCAGGCGCCCGAGCAGCGTCGAGAGGCTGACACCCGGCTGGTTGGATCTTGTCGCTGCCGGCGAGACCTTTCCGTGCGGTGCGGTCGAAGACCGCGAATATCGCCCGGTTCCGGCGTCGAGGGATGGAAATGGCACCGTCCGCGCGGAGTTGTCACGCGCTTTGCAAAGAGCACTCTCAGAGCCCCAAGGTGGCGTTCGGAAACGCCGCGAGAGCAGGGGATTGCGGAGGATTCATGGCCCAGGTGATGATTGGCAAGAAGCCGGTAGGCGACGGAGCTCCCTGCTACGTGGTGGGAGAGATCGGCATCAACCACAACGGCGATCTCGGGATCGCGCGACGCTTGATGGACGCGGCTGCGGTCGCGGGCTGCGACGCCGTCAAGTTCCAGAAGCGCACGCTCGATGTGGTCTACACGGCGGAAGAACTGGCCAAGCCGCGAGAGAACCCGTTCGGCGCCACCAACGGCGATCTGAAGCGCGGCCTCGAGTTCGGTCACGATCAGTACCACCACATCGACCGCTACTGCGGCGAGAAGAGCATGCACTGGTTCGCGTCCTGCTGGGACGAAGCCTCGGTCGACTTCATCGAGGCGTTCAACCCGCCGGCCTACAAGCTCGCGTCCGCGAGCCTCACCGACGACAACCTGCTGCGCCACCACAAGCGCACGGGGAAGCCCCTCATCATTTCCACGGGGATGAGCACTCTGCAGCAGATCGACCACGCCGTCGAGGTGCTGGGTACCGACAACCTGATCGTGCTTCACGCAACGAGCGCCTATCCCTGCAAGGCAGAGGAGCTGAACCTGCGTGTGATCCCCAAGCTCAAGGAACGATATGGCGTCCCCGTGGGCTACTCGGGGCACGAGGTGGGGCTAGCGACGACCTACGCGGCGGTGGCGCTCGGCGCCTGCATGGTGGAGCGTCACATCACTCTGGACCGCGCCATGTGGGGGTCGGATCAGGCAGCTAGCGTGGAGCCCCAGGGGCTGATGCGGCTGGTGCGCGACATCCGCGTGATCGAAGCCGGCCTGGGTGACGGCGAGAAGGTCGTCTACGACTCCGAGGTGCCGATCCAGCGGAAGCTGCGTCGCGTCGGGTGACGCCCTCGGCGAGCCGCCCGCCCCCTTGCGGGGGAGGGCGATCGGCTCGCCTCGGGCTGGCACCCGACTGCTCCTCGCTGCTGTTTCTCGAGGGGTCTTGGGAAGACCCCTCCCCCGCGAGCGGGGCCCCCTCCCCAAAGTGTTCGGAGTCTTGAATGTTACCTTGAGGAAATGCGTCGGGTGACGCCCTCGGCGAGCCGCGATTCGAGTTCGGGCCGATGGTTTCGGGGGCTTCTTTCAAGTGGTGATTGTCGGGTGATGAGTCTTCTCAACATCGATTTCGAAGGGAGT
>JAGQIY010000138.1 GCA_020430865.1 Myxococcales bacterium | reverse complement strand
GCTACCCGGTGCTCCAGCCCGAGGACATCGCCCGCAGCGTCGTCCACCTGCTCACCGCGCCGCCACACGTGCAGATCCACGACATCTTGGTGCGCGCCACCCAGCAGCCGACGTGAGGCCCGGGTGCCCTGCCTTCGTGGCGAAGCGCGGGTTCGCTCCCAGCGCCGGATTTCAGGCCGGCGGACGACTCCGCCTGAGCCCAGGAGGCGGCAGGCTCGGAGGCTCCTTGTCCGGATCACCGCCCAGCATCACGGCGGCGCCGTACCACTGACTATTTTCCAGAAGGATTTTGACCACCATGGTCAGGGGCACGCTCAGCAGCATGCCTACGGGCCCCCACAGCCAGCCCCAGAAGATCAAGCTCAGGAAGACGACCAGGGTCGAGAGCCCCAGCCTGCGGCCCATGAAGGCCGGCTCGATGACGTTCCCGATCAGCATGTTCACGACCAGGAAGCCACCAAGGGTCGCCAGCGCGCGCCCGATGCCGAACTGGACCAGCGCCAGCAGAACCGGCGGGATGGCCGCGATGATCGAGCCGATGTTGGGAACGTAGTTGAGCAGGAAGGCGAGCAGACCCCAGAGCAGCGGAAAGTCGACGCCGAGAGCCCACAGAAACAGGCCGATGGTGATGCCAGTCCCCAGGGAAACGTAGGTCTTGATCACGACGTAGCGCTTCACCTCGCTCGCCATCTTGGTCCAGCGACTCAGATCAGCGGTCGGATCGCCCATCGCCGCTCGCAGCTTCTTGCTCAGCGTGGTGGCCTCGAAGAGGATGAACGCCATCGTGAGCACGACCAGCAGGACGTTGCTCAACATGTTGGCCACTCCGCTCAGGGTGCCACCGAGAAAGCGCATCAGCGCGCCGGTGTTCACCATGTCGCCAAGCTCCTTGCGGCTGAACTCGACGCCGTGGCGCTGAAGCCAGCCACCGACGCCCCCGAAGAGCTCGTTGAGGCCCTCTTCGTAACCCGGCGCCGCGGCCACGAACTGGTTGACGCTCGTACCCACCACGGCGCCGACCAGCACCAGCACGCCGAGCATCAACAGCACGACGAGGCTCACGGAGATCCAAGCCGGTAGCCTGCGCTCCAGCCAGAACACGAACGGCGCGCTGATCGCAGACAGGAACGCAGCGAACACGAGCGGTACGAGCAGCGGCTCGGCTTGCTTCAGGCCAGCCAAGAACACCACCAGAGCGGCGCCAATCAGCAGGAAGCGGGCGGGACCTCGCACGACGTCGGGCATGGGGCGTGGTCACGATATCGCCGCTCCGAAAAGCCGGCCCAGTTCGTGTCCTCCAGGGCGTGACCGCGGCGCCGAGAAACGCAGGCAGCCTCGTCGGCCCCCTCCTCGAAATACCCGAGTATTCCTGCGGTGCTCCCTCCTCGGGCCCGCTTCGCTGCGGTCTCGACCGCGGTCAACGATCGACTTCCCCGTTCACCGAGCCTAAGCGTCGCGGCTCTTCTCGTCGCCGAGGTCCGTCGACAGAAAGACCTCGTGTACCTCGAGCACGTTGGGTCCGCGGAACATCTCCTTGGGCGCGCGGTTCTTGTGCGCCTCCGCGAACGCAGGGCTCTTGGTCCAGGCCTCGAAGTCCGCGAAGCTCCTCCACCAGGTCTTCACCTCGTAGAAGCCTTCCTTCTCTGGGTCCGGAACGAAGCCGCCCTGCTCGTGATCGAACTTCATCGGCCGCGGTCGATGCACCTCGTTGCGGATGAAGCCCGGAGACTGGTCGACCAGGTGAACGCGCTTGCTGAAGCGGTCCTCGAAATCTTCTTCGTGGCCCTCGGCCACGGGAATGCGATTCGTGACGACGATCATGCGGCAATCCTACGCCAATCCGCCCGCTGCTGGGTGCGGAACCCGGGCGTCTGCCGCCGAACCGCGATAGGTTTCCGCTCCAAACCGAGCGAGGCAACGATGAGCGCAGACCAACACCCGAGCTACGAAACCTTGAGCCTGAAGCGCGACGGGCACGTCGCCATCGTCGGCCTTGAAAAGCCCACCATGCCTCCCCAGCTGTTCCGCGACGTGGGCGCCGTCTTCGATCACCTGGCGACGGACTCCGAGCTCCGCGCCGTGGTCTTGCAGTCCAACGTCAAGCCATTCACCTACGGCCTGGACCTGCAAGCAGCGTTCTCCGAGATGGGCGCCGCGTTTGCCGGCGGCAAGGCCAGGGAGCGCTATGAGCTCTTTCACACCATCAAGCAGCTCCAGAGCTGCTTCGATCGTGTGGCGAAGAGCCCCGTGCCAGTGATCGCGGCGATTCATGGCTGGTGCATCGGCGGTGGCGTCGACTTGATCGCTGCCTGCGACATCCGCCTCGCGAGCGCGGACACGAAATTTTCCGTACGGGAAACGAAGATCGCGATCGTGGCGGATATCGGCACACTGCAGCGCTTGCCGCCGATCATCGGCCAGGGGAACACGCGAGAGCTGGCGTTCACGGGCAAGGACATCGACGCCGAGCGCGCCGAGCGCATGGGCCTCGTGAACCAGGTGTGCGCCGATCAGTCCGAGGTGAAGGCCACCGCGCTCGCCATGGCACAGGAGATCGCGGCGAACGCCCCGCTGACGGTGCGCGGGGTCAAGCAGGTGCTGGACTACGGCGCGGACAAGAGCATCGACGCTGGCCTGACCTTCGTGGCGGCGTGGAACTCGGCGTTCCTGGCCAGCGAAGATCTGGGAGAGGCAGTCGGCGCCTTCATGGAAAAGCGGCAGCCCACCTTCAAGGGTCGCTAAGCCTTTGAAATTTCGTTGTTTTCAGGGTTGGGGGTGAGAACACACCGCGCTCGAGAATCTTCGAGAACCCACGCTGGACGCATTAACTGCGTCGCCGGGACTGGCATTCCACCGCTGATGACGGACGCAACCTTCAATCCCGGCCTCGACCGCTTGGGGCTGGTCCCAGGTCCCGCAAAGCGCCTAGAACGGGAGGCCATGGCTCAGGCTGACGTGGTCTCACTGGAAGCGGAGTTGGTGGGGCGCGCCCTCGACGGTGACGGCCAGGCATTCGCGACCCTGGTTCGTCCTCACCTCGGCTTGATGTTTCGCCTGGCGATGCGTGCCTGTCGCAGCGAGGCCATCGCCGAAGACGCGGTGCAAGAGAGCCTCACCATCGCCTTCAAAGAGCTCCATCGCTACACGCCGGGAACGTCGCTGAAAGCCTTCCTGACCTCCATTGCCATCAAGCGAGCGCACACGCTCTTCCGCGGGGAACGACGCCGCAAGACGCGCGAGGACGCCTCGGCGGAGCCGGAACGCGCGGCGTCACCCCTCGAGCTACTCAGTGCAGAGCGCACCGCGCTGATGGTCCGCGAGGCGCTCGCGGCCATGCCGGAGAAGCGCCGCGAGGCCGCGATGATGCGCCTCGACGGCAACCTCTCGTACGCCGAGATCGCCGACGCCATTGGCTCCACCGAGGGTTCGGCCCGCGTCCTCGTGCACCTGGCACTCAAGGAACTGAAGCAGAAGCTCGCCGAGATCGGGGTGGTGCACACCGAGGCCTCGCCAGCGGGCTCTGAAGGAGACGCGTCATGAGCGACCACGAACTCTCCGCAGAGGACGCTCTCGAGCTGGAGAACCTCGAGCGCGACCTGGCAGGCAGCTTCGATGAGGCGAAGCCGGACGCGGCAGTCGCGGATCGGCTGTTCGCATTCGCCAGTAGTATCCCCGAGGTGCTCGCCGAGGAGCTCTCGAGTTCCGACGACAGCGAGCTGGAGGAAGAGCTTGGCGTGCTGTTCGAGGAGTCGGCGGACGAGCTGAGCGTCGCGATGCAAAGGCGCCTGCTGGACCACGCCGAGCTGACACCCGAAGCGGACTTGCGAGAGCTGTTCGAGCGCACCTCGGCGGAGCTCTCGGGCCCGGACCTGACCCGCATCGCCGCTCGCGCCAAGGATGCGCCGCAGCGCGCCGCGCAAGCCAAGCGCGGAGGCTTCCTGCGCCTCGCACCACCGCTGGCCGCGGCTGCGGCGGCGATCCTCGCGATCTTCGTCGGCTTCGGCGGAGGCGCTTCCGATACCGAGGCCCCTCGGGCAACCGTGCAAGCACCGAGCGCGGTGGTCGCGGAAGCCGAGACGGCGAACAGCGCCAGCGCTCCCGAGTCGGCGCCGTCCGGCGCCGCGGAGTTCAGCACGGAGGACAGCTCGCTGCTGGTGGCGACCGTCGTCGACGATGGCGACGACGACTTCGGTCTGGCGCTCGACGCCCTCGACTCGCCGGACGAAGACGAAGACCTGGATGCGCTGCTGGCGGCGCTCGACGACGTAGCCAACGAAGGTAGCTGAACGCCATGACCCAACTCGCCCTGTCCCGCTCCTCGCTTCGTCCTCGAACCCGGCGCCATTGGGTCCTGGTGCTCTTCACGTTGCTCGGCGTCTTGCTGACCAGCAGCCTCGCGCTCGCGAAGCCAAAGGACCGCCGTGCCGAAGTCGAGAAGCGCATGCAAGAGGTCGTGCGCAAGGTGCTCACCGACAAGGTGGGCCTCGAAGACAAGAAGGCGGACAAGGTCGCTGCGCTGTTGAAGAAGGACCGCGAGGACCAGCGAAAGATCCGTAAGGAAATGCGCGACGCGCGCCAGGACCTGAAGAAGCTCCTGGACGACGACAGCAACGACCAGAAAGCCTATTCGAAGGCGATGGCCGCTCTGCGCAAGAGCCGTGACGATCTGCACAAGCTGCAGAACAAGCACTTCCAGCAGCTCTCGAAGGAGCTCACCCCGAAGCAGCAAGCCAAGCTGTTTCAGGCCATGCAGCAGCTTCAGCGCAAGCTGCGCCGAGCCGTGCGCAAGCATCGACGCGATTGATCAGGCGCTCGCTGCTCTCTGCGGACCGCCGAGCGCTCAGCCGCTTCGCGGCCAGGCAAAGCAACGGTCGACGTGGTGCATGCCGATTCGCGGATAGTAGTCCCTCGCGTTGGGCGCAGCGACGAGCAGAAGCGTGGCGTCGTCACCGGCAGCCTCTCGCGTGAGCCTGAGCAGCTCCCTGCCCACTCCCTGACGCTGCACGGCTTCGTCCACCGCGAGGTCCGAGCAGTAGCAGCAGTAGGCGAAGTCGGTGACGCAGCGGGAGATCCCGATCAGCAAGCTCCTCACGGGTTCTCGCGCGGTGACGATCAGGTTGGAGTTGTCGAGCATTCGACCCAGTCGCGGCAGGTCATCGACGGGACGGCGCGCGCCCAGCGTGGAGCGCCGCAGCACGTCGCGGAACTCTTCGGCTGACACGGGCGTGCCCGAGTGGATCTCCCCATGACGCCGCGCAAACACCTCATACCTGAGCTCCACTCGAGTCATTCGAGAACGCTACGCCCACTCCTCCGCGCTTCGTAGTGGCTTTCCGTGACCCAACGCTCGCTTCTCGGGCCGGCACCCGGATCATGACTCAATCGCAGGCCGGACGGTTCGGGTCCGGGTCGTCGCCAGCCCCCAGGATCCGCTGCAAGTAGGCGTAGTTCTGCTCGCAGAACACGACCCGTTCGTGACCCAGCAGGCGCGCTCGCTCGCGAAACTCCCTGGAGGATCCCCCGTCCATCAGTCGCCCTGGCGCATCCGTCACGTTGTGGAACCCGTCGCCGTCCGGCTGCGCAAGCCCGAGCGCGTGTCCAAGCTCGTGGGCCAGGGTGTCGCCGATCAGGCTCCCGAGCGCGTGCACCGCGCAGGCAACGCGCTCGCCTCTGGAGCCGGGAGCCTCACACGTGGCCACGCGCGCGAGCGGCAGCACGTCGCTCTCCGTCGCCAACACCGGGTGCTTGGTCACGTCGGGACGGAACTCGTCGAAGAGCCGATCGAACGCTGGGTCGGCGCCGCTCAGCTGCGTCGCGAGCTTCCCTGGGTGCTGACTGAAACCGAACAAGCTCTCGACGAAGACGCCACCGAAGCCGGGATCGCCGTTCTCTTGCGTCACGGCGTTCACGCCTCCGACCCGATCATCCAAGCGCAGGTTGTCCGTGTCCTTGCCTGGCGTGTTGTCATAGCCGAGCAGACCGAGGCCGTTCGGGTCGACCCCGCTCACATCGATTCGCGTGAACAGCCCGAAGTCCTCTGGCTCTTCCGCCCGGAAATCCACACTGAGCCCCGCGTACAGCTGGCGTGCGACCTCGAACGCCCGTGCACGCACCGCCTCGTCCACCGCGCGTAGCCCGAAGTGGCGCAGGCTCTCGACGTAGCCCTCGAGGAACCGCACGTAGACCACTTGCTTGACCGGCAACAGGTCGAGTTCGACGGACTCCGGGCTGCCCATCACCGTCTCCCCGCCGTAGCTGACGATCGGCGTGATGTCCCCGATCAGCGTGCCTTCGGTGCGCCGCAAGTCAGCGCTGGTGCCCAGAGCATCGCCTTCGTTCAGCACGTACACCAAGCGATTCCCGGACTCGAAGCCCGGCACCAGCTCGAAGCTCACCGGGACGGAGGGACCAGCTGCCAGCATGAACTCGCCGGACAGCCGCAGGCGTGTCGCGGCGGGGGTGGGATCCTCCTCATCTTGAGCCACGAAGCCGCCACCGTTCACCGCGACCTTCTGGCCCAGGCTGCCAGCGGTCGGCGACAGGCCAAACACTCTCGGTGTGAGCAGCTCGAGTTCCAACGGCAGCTCGTCGCTGGCTCCTCCCTCGGCCTGGGTTGGCGCGTTCTCGACGCGCACGCTCCCCTTGAACGTCCCGGCGCCGATGCCCGCGATGCGGGGCGCGAAGACGAAGCTCCCAGCGTCCCGATCATCGGCGGCTCCTGGGATCAAGCGAACGGACCTCGCGGCAACGGGATCGCAGCTCGTGGCAGCCGCGGGCTGGAAGCAGCCGCCGACCGTCACGCGACTCTCTCCCTCACCCCCGCCCAGCAAGAAGCCGCTGCCCTTGACCTGGATCGCATCGTTCACGAAGGCGACGCCCCCCTGGACGCTGTCCAGCGTCGGAGCCAACCGCGCTTCAGAGGAGACGTCCCACTGTGCTGGCCCGGAGGTGTGCTCGCGTCCGTCCACGGCGTCGACGCCAACGAGGTGTGCGAGCACGACACCGCTTCCGCGTGGCACCGACTCGGGCCAGCTCCCCACCAGTGCGCCACCGTCGCGCTGCAGGGGAATGCTGAGGTTCGTCGGCGCGCCCCCCAGACTTCCTTGCAGGCGCAGCTCGAGCTGCTCCACCACGCCGGGGAAGCTGCCCTCGACGCGAAGATCGGTGCCTGGAAGCACGAGCGCGGGCGCGACGCGGCTCAGCACGAGGTCTTGCAGCGACCTGGAGCGCTCCGGCGGTGCTACGTCGTCATCGGAGCACCCGGCGACGCTGGCGACACCGACCAGCGCAGTGACGAGTGCGCGTCGCATCATGGGCACTCGCTCGGCGACAACCCGATGCACAGATCGTAGAGATTCTCGGCGCCGCCGTAGCCGCGAACCACCAGGTAGTAGGTATCGCTGACGGAAATGGGGTACGAGAACGACTCGTTCGAGTCGTTGCTCTGACCATTGTCCGAGCAGCCACTCACGTCGAACTCATCGCACTGCGTGAGCAGGGTCGGCCCCTGATAGAGCAACACGTCCAGGTCCTCCATGGCCGACGCCTGAGCGAACGTCAGCTCGGCATACAACGTCTCGCCGGCGAATAGATCCACCCGGAACCAGTCTTCGTCCCAGCTACAGATAGCGTTGGTGGTCGTCACGTAGGGTCCGCTGTCCAGGTCCACCGCGCGGGCCTGGGAGGCCTGATCATCGTCTTCCGCCGCGTCGTCACTGCACGAGGGTCCGCAGCTCTGAGCGGCGACCGACCAGTCGAGGATGTACTCGTTCCGCGCGAGATCGTAGGAGTAGACGCGCGCGTAGTAGGTGCCTGCGCTCACACAGGACTGGATCGACTCCTCGGAGTCGAGGTTGCTGCTGCGCGCGACCAGCGCGCCGCCCGTGTCGTAGAGCGCCAGGTCGAGGTCCGAACTGCTGTCGCCCAGCAGGTCCAGGCTGAGCTGCCCTTCCTCGGTCACTTCCAGCCGGAACCAGTCTTCGTCGTCCGTGTCCCCGGCTGGACAGGACACCAGGAGCTCGTCTCCCGGTGGCAACGTCTTCGCGGCGGACAGCGAGTCGTTCTGCTCGTAGGTGTCGTCCATGCAAGCGGGCGGTGGATCGCCTGCGCAGGTTTGGCTGCTGGGTACACACTGACGCGCGCTGGCGCCGCTCTCGCTGGTCAGGGCACTGGCAGAACAGGTGTATCCCTGCGGACACGTGCCGCCGACACCGCACGCGGAAAGGCAGCTCGCGTCTCCGCCAACCTGGACGCACAGGTCCGTGGTGCCTCCGCACTGAGCGTCCGCAGAGCAGGGCTCACAGAGACCCAGGCCCCCACCACCCCCCGCGGCGGTCACCTCGATCTGAAAGCTCCCGGTTGCTGGTACCTGGGTCAGGTGGTCACAGTCGGCCGCGGCGTCGTCGTCGTCCCTGGCGACCAGGATGTAGTGAAGCTCGGCGGTGCCACCAGACGCCGCGACTGGGTTTGGAATGCGACCGAGCCACTCGCCGTCCTTCTGATTGCCACTTTGCCTGGTCATGCTGACCTGAGTCATGGCACCGAGGTCCGGCGGCGTGCCCGGATCGCTCGCTGCATACAGCAACAACGGCTCGTACTTGATACCGAGATCGTCCGTCACATGCGCGTGGATCTCGATGTCGTTGATACCGCTGACGTCCATCGGTGTGTGCTCGACGACGGGCGCGCCCCCGGGACAACCCGACTTCTGGGCCTTACGCAACACGACCACGAAATTCTTGGTGACCGCGGGGTTGTCGCCGTCATCAGCCGCGAGCCGCAAGGTGTAGATGTCCTCCGCCTGGATCTGTGCTGGCGTCGGACAGAACGTCCAGGTCGCGGTGAGCCCGGTGTCCTGGATCAGCTCGGCGCCCTGGATGAGGGGCTCGGTCTGGCTGATGGTCACGCCTGGACTGTCGGGATCCTCGACCTCGATCGCCACCTCGACACACTTCTTCTGAGCCAGATCGAGGGTCGTTCCAGTGCCGAGCGGCTTGCGAAACACCGGGGCCCCGTTGCCGACGCTGGAGCGCACCTCGATCGTTACCGCGCGGGTATCGCTGGTCTGACCATCGCTCACACTGAAGTCGACCACGTGGATGCCAACGTCGGTCGCCGTCGGGGTCCAGTTGAAGATCGCCGCGTCACTCCCGGCAGGTGTCAGCGAGGCACGGCTGGTGACACCCGGTGAGTCGCTGCTGAAGTCGAAGTTCAGGCTGTCTCCATCGGGATCGCTGCCCAGCACGCTGAAGCTGAGCGGCTGGTTCACACCCACGGTTTGATCCGCGACGCTCGACAAGGAGGGCCTGCGGTTGTCCTGTCCGTCCTCGGAGCCACAGCCGACGACGGAGACTCCACTCAGCAGGGCGAAGCACAACGTCGGGCGCGCGAACTCAAGACCGCAAGAACCCACACGGGAAAACCAGCGCGCTGAACGCCAGCAACGAGAAAGCAAGCCGATCACGGGACTCCAAGTATGGGGGGGATGCTCAGGCTGGAAAAGTGCCAGCTGGGCGATCCGACCATTGACCAAGAACGCCACTCCAGGTAATAAACCCACCTACACTGTAGGACAACTGCTCCCGGTGGCGAACGACGTGGAGTTCTCGCGAGCCGTCCGATCGGCTCCTGGTACGCGACGTCGCGCCGCCTCCCGTGCGTCTCAACCCTCACCCCCTACTCAATCGCGGCTGAATTCGAGTTCGCGTCCCAGCGCGGCGCGAGCAGACACGCAATTCGCACATGAGAACCGTCCTCGCTCCTGGGTGGGTGACTCGGTGCGGACTGACTCTCGAACCCAGTGAGCGATGGAGACCCCCCAATGCATCGAGTCCAGTCTCCCAAGCGTCGTGATCCCGCTCAGCCCACACCGTGGCTGCGCAAGCTCCTCGTCGGCACGCTGATCGTCGGTTCGACCGCGTTCGGCTGCAGCTCGGAGGACGTGACTCCCGAGTCGGATCCAGGGATCGCGAACTCCGCGGAGGAAGCTCCGGTTTCCGATCTGGACGCGCTGTTCCTCGACGCGCCGCCGGACGGCGACCTGCCCGACGAGGGCAAGGCGGACGCGGTCTACCCAGCGCTGTACACGGACCTGGTGGCGCTGCAGTCGCCCATCCGTAGCCAGGGATCGCGCGGTGTGTGTTCGATCTTCTCGACGACTGCGTTGATGGAGCACCTGTACATCGCCGAGGGCACGATCACGAACCCGGATTTCTCCGAGCAGTACCTGCAGTGGGCGGTGAAGACTCAGGTCAAGGCGTTCACGGACACCGAGGGCTCCAACGCTCAGAGCAACATCGACGCGATCAATCGCTTTGGCATCGTGGAGGAGGGCGCGTGGCCCTACCAGACGCGTCCGTGGGGCACCTCGAACGACCCCGAGTGCAGTGGCGAGAAGCGCCCGACGAAGTGCTACACGAACGGTGAGCCACCCGCGTCCGCGAGCAGCTCCGAGAAGTTCTTCCTGCCGAAGGGACGCTGGATCAGCTCACGCAAGAACAGCATCAAGGCCTACCTGACGAACAACAAGCAGGCGGTCGTCGCGGGCATGACGTTCTTCTACCAGTCGTGGAACCACGGCGGTTCCCCGCTGAAGGTGGACAAGAACCTCTGGCGCCAGGGCGTCATCACCTACCCGAACGCGACCGACAAGGAGAAGAGCCTGGAGAAGCGCGCTGGGCACTCCATCCTGATCGTGGGCTGGGACGACAACTTCGAGGTGAACAAGCGCGACGGCGAAGGTAACCCCGTCGTCGGCGCCGACGGCAACCCCGAGAAGGAGAAGGGGTTCTGGATCATCAAGAACAGCTGGGGCACTGGCAGCTTCGGCGTGAACAACCCCAACGGCGACGGCTACGGCTACCTCTCGATGGACTACGTCGAGGAGTACGCCACCGTGTACGCCAGCGGCCTGCCCGACGTGAAGCTGCCCGACGAGGTGTGCAACGACGGCGAAGACAATGACCGCGATGGTGACGTCGACTGCGATGACAGCGACTGCAGCGCGGACGCTGCGTGCGTCAGCGGGTCGCTGACGTATGGCCAGACCAGCGCCCAGGAGATCCCCGACAACGACGCCAGCGGCATCACCAGCGAGATCGTGGTACCCGACGGCGGCGAGATTGGCAGCCTCGCGGTGAGCGTGGACATCACTCACAGTTACCGTGGGGATCTGACTGTCAAGCTCGTGAAGGGCGGGACCGAGGTCGTGCTTCACGACCGTCAGGGGTCCGGCGCGGACGACCTGGTTCAGACGTTCGACGTACCCCAGTTCATCGGGCAGGACGCTGCGGGCACCTGGCAGCTGGTGGTCACCGACACGGCGAAGCTCGACACCGGCACGCTCAACTCCTGGAGCCTGACCATCAACCGCTGTCCCCCCGGCGGCTGCGACCCGGGCAACGTGACGCTGTACGAGAACACCGACGGTGGCGATATTCCGGAGACCGCACAGGGGCTCAGCAGTGACATCGAGATTGGCGACTCGGGCACCATCTCGGGCCTGGTGGTGAACGTCGACATCACCCACCCCTACAAGGGCGACCTGACCATCAAGCTGCAGAAGATCCTGGCAGGCGAGGTCGTCCTCCAGCAGGCTGACGCGAGCGATGGCGTGTTCGTCCCGCGCAGCTTCAACATCAGCGACTTCGATGGAGAAGACGCCGCAGGAACCTGGCGACTGATCGTGATCGACGAGGCCACCGGAGACACGGGGCACCTCAACTCGTGGAGCCTGGAAGTCACGCGCTGACCCCCGCTGGATCGACCGCCGAGGCGCCTCCGGCTCTGACCGCTGGCGCCTCGCGGCGTTCGTGAACACGCGCGAGATCGTCCGAGATCGTCCAGCGCTGCGTCGTGGGTGGGGGTGAGGGAGACAAGCTGCCGACTGTTTGCGTATCCTGCGCCCGTGCCAACCCCTGCCCGCCTGCTGCGCCTGCGCTTCGTTCGTTGGTTGTGGCTCGGGCTCTCGCTGATCGTCTGCGGTCTGTGGTCGAGCAGCGCGCTGGCGGGGACCGTCGTCATCGAACCGGGCCGCGAGAAGGAAGTGCTTGCGCTACTCGAGCCCTTCCAGCTGAGCCAGGAAGTGAGCCCTGGATGGAAGCTCTGGAACGTGGTGATCCGCCCGCGGGAGATCTCGCTGGAGCTCCATGGCCCAGGGGATCCACCGGCGAAGTGCCTGCTCGGCATGCGCCACTTCAGCGAGCGCGATAGCCGGACGGTCGGCAACAGCAAGAATTTCTCCTTTTATTACGCCACCGCTCCAGCCGCCGGTTGCCGAGCCGCGGGGGAGAAGCTGATGGCCGCGGTCCGGCGGAACGAAGAAGCCGGGTTCTGGCGACACGAGGTGGAGTCGAGGGAGGTCGCCCCGGAGTGGATGCCCACCTGGGAGTGGGTGCTCCAAGATCCGCTGTTTCGCCTCGCCGGCTTCGTCGCCTTGGTGGTTGGGATGCTCACGCGCGAGTTGATCAGGCTGCCCCCACGCTGGCGCCTCGGGATGCTGGCGGTGCTCGCGCTTGGCGTCGTGCTGCGGTTGACTCTCACCCCCGCCGAGGCCGCGTTCGATGCCTGGCCCTTCTCCCGGGTGCCGATGATCGCCGCCCAGATCTGGCACGGCCCGTACATCGGCAAGCTCTCACAGGGCTCCCCTTATTTCCTCACAGAAATTATTTTCAAGGTTGGCTTGGTGTTCGGGTTGCTGGGCCCAGCTGTGGTGTTCATGCACGCTTGGCGCATGCTGGGCAGCCACCGGGCCGCCGTCTTCGCCGGTGGGTTGATCGCGATCTGGCCCAGTCACATCCGGTTTTCCCACGCAGATGGCACCTTCATCTCGAGCATCGTGTTCAGCGGTATGAGCTTCGCCCTGGCTCACGACGCGCTCCGTCATCCCAGCCGGAACTGGCGCTGGTGCGCGCTCGGGTTGCTCGTTCCAGTCGGACTCGAGACCTTCAGACTTCGACCGCTGAACCAGATCTTTGCCGTGTTGCTGGTCGGGGCCGCGCTGATGCTAGGCGAAGGTGTACCCCGAGCGCGGCGTCTGCTCGTCGCAGGGGTCGTGAGCGTCGCGACGCTCGCCATCTCGGTCCCGGAGTTCCTCAGGCAATACAGCAACGACCTGCACAACGCGAACTCCGACCTCCTCTTCTCCACGCTTCGCGCCCTGTTCAGCTACCGCCTCAACACCTTGATCCGCGTGGATATGACGCCACCGTTGGCATTGGTGATGGCCGTGGTCGGCGCGGTCGCGCTCTGGCGTAGCAGGAGACGAGTGGCGCTGTTCCTCTTGGGGTGGCTGGGGCTGTTCTTCATCACGCACTCCATCATCAAGCCGGACTCGCCGCTGATGCAGGCGCGCTACCATCTGCACCTGATCGTCCCGTTCGCTCTGCTGGCAGCCGCGGGCCTCGATAGCTTCGCGCGACGGCGCCGGCGCCTGGGCTGGACCGCCGCCAGCATGCTCCTGCTCAGCCCCCTGGTGCATCAGCGCTTCATCCGCGACGTGGACGTGAACCAGCCAGCCGAACACGCGTTCGTGATGACCCTCCGCAAGGCGATCCCAGAAGACTGCAGCGTCCTGGAGTATGTCGGTGATCGCCCGGACAACTCGCGCATCACCCGCCTCGGGCTCGCGCGTTACAAGGCCACGGACAAGGACTTCTATCAGGTGTTGCCCGTGCGCAAGGGCGAACCCAACATCCAGTCACGCATCGCCGACGCTCGTAGCCGGCCCTGTGCGATGGCCTATCTAGGCATCGAATGCTTCGTCGACGGCGACCCAGCTCCCCAGTGCCTGGCTCTGCGCAACGCAGCGACCGGCGTGGTGAGGGAAGAGACCCGGGACAACGTGATCTACGACGGCAACAACACCTTCACGAACCCGCAGCGGGAGCGCTTCACCATGGGGCTCTACGATCTCACAGCGCACGGTCTCACACCGCGCGATCGCGAACCACGGGATCGCGAGCCACGCGATCTCCAGCCGCACGGAAGCGTGAACCCGCCCTGACCAGCGCAGGACGCTGTCGCGCGTACCTCAGTCCTGCACGTAGTCCTGGGGCTGGTAGAAGTAGGCACGGACGCCAAACAACACGCCGGCCGCGAACATCAGGCCTGCGTAGACCATGAAGCCGGTCACCGGCGGCAGGTGACTGAAGGTCTCGAACAGCGCGACGAATAGGTTGCCTCCCGCGACCGCAGCCAGCCAGAAGCCCATCACTGTGCTCTTCATGCGCTTTGGCGCTTGCGTGTACGCGAACTCGAGACCGGTGATCGAGACCATGACCTCCGCCTGGGTGATCACGAAGTACGGCAGGGCTTGCCAGATGAAGCTCACCTGACCGTGCCCCGCAGCGTCGATGCGAGCTTGAATGAACGCGACCAGGAGGAAGCTCGCGCCGGCCACCAGCATGCCACCGGTCATGCGGCGAAGCGGTGTCATCTCTAGCCCCAGCTTGCCGAACGCTGGATAGATCAGCTTGTTGTTCAGCGGGATCAGGATCATCACCATCAGCGGGTTCAGCGCCGCGATCTGTGAAGGCTTGACCTCGCCGACTCCGGGGAGCTCCAGGTTCATCGTCTTGGCCTGGAGCACCCAGCTCGAGCCGTGCTGATCGAAGAGCGCCCAGAACACGCTCACCAGGAAGAAGACGCTGACCACCCGCAGCACGGCCGGCGGCCCCTCCGCCGACTCCATTCCGAAATGCCGCGCGGCCGCGCCGAAGAAGCGGCTCTGCACCAAGCGCTCCCGTCGCGCCTGAACCGCCGGATCAGGGTGCCTGACGTCGGGCGCGTCCTCGGCCTTCGGCTGGTAACCGGAGAAGTAGCTCTTCACCGCGAAAGCCAGCACCGCGAGGAAACCGTCGTCCTCCTTCATTCGCTGGCGAATCATGAACACGATGGCGCCCGCCACGATGAAGCCGAGAGCGCTGGGCACGAGGACCTTCCAGGATACTTCGTGGAAGACGGCAGGAGCGAACAGGTGCGCGAAGGCGATCACGAACAGGCTCGAGCTGATCGCGTCCAGCGCACCCAGCTTGCCCGCCGGGTGCGCCGGAACGTGCACGAACACCTTGCGTCCCATCCAGAACGCGATGGTGGCGAGCGCCATCAGCACGCCCGGTATGCCGAAGGCCACCGTTGGCCCGTACCACTCGAGCGTCTTCGGGATCAGTAGCGTCGCGCCGGCGCTTCCAAAGTTGATGATGAAGTAGAACGCCTGGAAGATGCTGGGGACCCGGAACCAGTTGCTCCTCCCGAACTGGTCACCGACGTGGGCCGACACGTTGGGTTTGATCCCCCCGGAACCGACAGCGATCAACCCGAGGCCGATCCAGAACCCAGTGACGGAGTGCTCACTGACCGCGAGCACCGCATGACCCGCCACGTACACGATGCTCAGCCACAGGATGGTGTGGTACTTGCCGAACAGGCGATCAGCGATCACGGCTCCGAGCAGCGGGAACAGATAAACCGCGCCGGCGAAGACGTGGTAGTGCGCCTTGGCGTTGCGCTCTGGATCCGCAGCGAATACCGGGTGGTGGATGTACAGGTACTGCGCCAGGAACACGGTGAGGATGGCGCGCATGCCGTAGTAGCTGAAGCGCTCACAGCCTTCGTTGCCGATGATGTACGGCACGCCGGGGGGCCATCCGGTGTTCTCGTGGTCGGGAGAGTGTCGAGGTTCGTAGGCCATGGATCTCGGGTGGCTCGCGCACGCTGGCGAGCGGTCTCGTGGTCTGCGAAGAGCGCCAGCAGCGCCTCGGCGTTGCCCGTCCGTAACACGAGGTGAACCCAAGAAGGAAGCGCGGCGCCCCTTGCAGGTCGCTCGACTCGAGCCCTCAGCGCGCGACGCGGCGCAGCCAGGCCAGCGCCGCCACGTGATGCGTGTGAGGAAACATGTCGTACGCCGTCAGCTGCTCGAGCTCGAAACCGCTGTGAACCAGCTCCCTGAGGTCTCTCGCCAGCGTCACCGGATCGCACGAGCACATGCACAACCAGTGCGCCTCACTCTGCACGACGAAGGACAGGCTGGCCTTCGCTCCGGCGCGCGGAGGGTCGAGCAGGATCAGATCGAAGTCGCGACGGGGCAGCTGCGAGAGCGCAGGCTCGACGTCCCCAGCGTGGAACTCCAGGTCCAGCTCGCGCCCGAGCAACGCCTCGACTCGCGGTCGATGGCTCTTGGCTGCGGTGATGGCTGCGTCGCTGATCTCGATACCAACCCCGGACAGCCCAGCCGCAGCCAGCGGAAAGCTGAAGTTGCCCGCACCACAGTACAGATCCAGAAAGCGCGCGGCTGCGCGTCGGCGCGCTCCCTCGACCACCGCTCCGATCAGGCTGCGATTGACCTCTGGGTTCACCTGGGCGAACGCTGCAGGAGGCACCGAGAGGTACAGCTCGTCGGCGATCCGCCATCCCTGGCAGAGCTCGGCGTCGGCGACCGACCCCTCCAGGACCCAGGCGATTCCGAGTTGCTTCAGGCTCGCCTCGAGCTGGTCGCTGCGGACTTCCCGATGCTTGCGTCGCCGGTCACGGCCGCGCTCACGGACGCTCGCCCGCAGCAAGCGCTCAGGGTCGCGATCAGCGACCCGTAGCTCCAGACGTGAGAAGCCGCGAAACAGGCCCTGCTTCGCCAGCGCCTGCAGCTCGCTGATCATCTGCGACAGTCGAGGGTCACACACGAGACAGCCGTCGACCTCCACCAGATCATGTGTCCCCGCGGAAAAAAACCCGAGGCGCCCCTTCGCATCGACTTGCAGCTGCGCGCGGCAGCGATAGCCCTCTGCGGGTCCGGCGCTGACCAGCTCGATCCTCGGCAAGCGCTCGGCGTCGAACCCGCCAGTGCGCACCAGCGCTTCAGTCAGTAGCTTGACCTTTGCCTCGCGCTGCATCGACAGCTCGAGGTGCATCCAGTCACAACCACCACAGCGACCGTGCAGTGCGCAGCCTGGCTCCACCCGTCCCGGGCCCGCCTCGACGAGCGCCCAGGACTCAGCGCGCTGGTAGCCCGAGCGCCGCTTGATCTGCTTCACGTGGACCAGATCGCCGGGCGCGGCGCCACGCACGAAGCCGACCCCGCCGCCGTCGAGGCGGCACATCCCATGGCCACCTGGCACCAGCTTGTCCACCTTCCACTGCGTCATCGCTGCGCCGCGCTCCGTCGACCCTCGAGCTTCGTCTGCAGCCTGGCGCGCGCGGCGTCCAGGCTCTTCAGCGCCTCACGCCTCGAGAGAGAGCTGAGCTCGGAAGCGTGACGAGCCACATAGCGTTCGACGTACTCGGGCTCCACCCAGCCGTACTGACGAAGCGCCCAGCCAATCGCCTTCTTGATGAAGAAGTCGCTGTCGTCGAGGTTCGGGCGGATCACCGCCTCGAGGAGCTCGACGTCCGTCGCCTGCCCGAAGGCCAGCTGGCTCAGGATGGCGCTGCGACGCTTCCAGAGGTCCGCGTCGGTAGCCCACTCGAGCAGTCGCTCCTTTGTTTCCACAGGGAACCTTTGCAGGAGCTCACCCACCCCGTTCTTTGCCAGGTGATCGACGAAGTCCCACCAGGCGCCGTCGACGATCAGCTCCTCGTAGAGCTCGAGCGTGCGAGCGTCACGCAGCGCCTGGTAGCGCCGGTCCGTGAGTAGCTCCATCGCGACGTAGCGCTCCTCCCGGTAGACCTGCTGCGGACCTCGACTGCGCCCGTACCAGAGCGCCCTCACCCCCGCGTAGAGCTCGGCCTGGGTATCGATCGCTGGTCGGAGCCGGACCACGACGCTGCGGCGCTGCTTGGCCTGGATACCAAGAAAGGGCAGCCGACTGCGCATGTACGCGCGCATGGGCTCGGCCGCATCGGGGTCGGCGTGAGCAGCCAACCCAGCGCGGATCGACTCCACCCAGGGGGGACCGGACAGCGCCATCCACGGGACGTTAGCGGCTTTTCCGAGCGCTTCGGATTTTTTTGGGGGAGAGGGTCACACAACGCTGGCGACGCGCGACGGCGTACTCGTGACATGATGCCCGCAGTGTCCGAGCCGCCCGATGCCCCACCCACTCCAGCGCTGCTGAACGATCCGGAGCTGCTCCGCGACCTGCGGCGCTTCATCGGCGGTCGCGTGCCACGGGGCGAAGCCGACGATGTCCTGCAGACCACGCTCGCCGCTGCCCTGGAGTCGGACCACGCCCCGGAAGCCGCCGAGGACTTCCGCCGCTGGCTGTTCGGAGTCGCGCGAAACAAGGTGGCGGATCACTTCCGCAAGCGCGGGCGCGAGCCACTGCTGTACGACGAGCCACCGGATCAGGCCGCGCCCGACAGCGCCTCCAGTGACGCCCGCGAGCTGATGCGCTGGGTGGAGAAGGAGCTCCCCGACGGAGACCAGACAGCGGACACCCTGGAGTGGATGCTTCGGGAGGGCGCCGGCGAGAAGCTCGAGACGATCGCCAAGGAAGAGAACCTGCCAGCACCTCGCGTACGCCAGCGGGTCTCACGCTTGCGGCGCTACTTCCGCACTCGCTGGGCCGCCGCCGCAGCAGTGCTCGCAGTCGCGATCGTGATCGGCTTCTGGCTTTTCTCCACACCGCAAGCGCCGCCCCCCGTCGCGATCACCCCCGAGACAGAACCTCAGCAACACCCCGAGGAGCTCCGCAAGCAGGCGCGGCGTGCCTGCGAGAACGAGCAGTGGCGGCGCTGCCTGGTGCTCTACGACGAGGCCAAGGCGCTCGATGAGAAGGGCGACTCCCTCCCCGCCGTGCAAGCGGACCGCAAGGCCGCACACCAAGCCATCGAGCGTGAAGTGCCCTTGCCCCCACCAACCACGAGCAAGCTGGAGCCCACCCCGATCCAGGACGACAGCGATTCGGAGGCGAAGGCGGACGACACCAGGCCAGCACCACCGACCAAGGCGCCGCCCCCCGTCAAGCCCACGGCTCAGCCACTCGCCCCGCGGGTCGCTCCTACCTACACGCCCCCGAGCTCCAACAAGGCGCCATCGAAGAAGGCCAAGGCGGGCTCCAGCTTCGAATCGGAGATGCAGCGGAAGGCGAAGTGATTCGCGCCGTCGCGTCCCGGCTCTCAGGCTTTGAACATGCGTCGTGCGTCTCGCCGCAGCCAGAACACGAGCAGCGGCAGCGCACCGAACAGGCAGGACGGCAAGCCCAGGACGATCAGCACCAGGTGATAGCGCCACGCCCAGCGTTTCCTCGGGGCAAAAGGTGCGTAGCAATAGGCAACCCCGAGCAACACACTCATCACCGCGACGCTCGAGCCGAAGACGACGGGCTCCACCTCGGGACGCGGCGCTTCGTGAGCCATCACCACCATCCAGGTGCCGATGCCTGCCAGCGCGAGGTGAAAGACCCCCATGCAGACCGCGAAGAAGCTGTAGTAAGGCCAAACCGGAGCGTAGTCCTTGGGTGCCTCGAGCTTCTCCGCGCTTGCCATGCGAGCGCACTCTAGCCAACGATGCGCAACCCGTGGGGCGCTTTTCCGCTACTGATCCGTCCGGCGCTCGATGCTACCCGGCAGCAAGAAGCCATAGGGCCGTCGGCGGACATGGCGCTGCCAACCGCGGTCCAGCTTGCGCAAGCGTTGCAGCAGCGCCCAGGTTCGCGCGTCGTCCGCGTAGTGAGCCTGGACTTCACTCATGGTGAGCGCAGGGGTGATGCGCGCGTTCGCAACGCCGAGCCAACCGTCGAGGTGACGCTCCAGCGACTCCTTGATCAGGTTGCCGAGCAGGTCCCTGAGTACGCTGCGCAGGTCGTAGTAGTTCGCCAGGATATCTCGCAGCATGAAGCGCCTCACCAACGGACGCAGGAGCGCCGGCAGCGACGCCAGGAACAACTCGGTGTCCAGCAGTTCCTCGCCAGCTTCGTTGCGCATCAACGGCGTGGTCAGATCCAGGTAGCCGAACTCGGGGGGCTCGTCGGGCGCGCTGCGCATGAACCAGTTCGAGAGCTGCGCATCGAGGCCCAGACGATCACTCACCGCGCTCGCGACGAGGTCGAAGAGCCGCCCGCCGAAGCTCCGCGCCGTCGTGGCGTCCATCCTGCGCAGGCGGTCCACGCACAGCGTGCTTGCCTCGAGTAGCGGCTGCACGCAGTAGGCGGACAGACCATCTCTTTGCCGCGAGGCAACGATCACGCGCGACTCGAGCGCGTGAACCCCGACCTGCTCCAGCGCTCCGCGGTAGGCGTCGAACGTCTCGACGTAGCGCTCCAGGCTCGGCGCGTCTGCGAAGCGAGGCAGGCGCTTCGCGGCGTAGCCCCTCTCCCCCAAACCCAGGCGCAGCACGGGAGAGATCTCGCCAACCCCGATCACGTCCAGCTGCTCGTGGCTTGGACGCGCCAAGGCCCGCTGTACACGCGCCTCCAGCTCGCCGAGGGCCTCCTGCAAGGCCGCGTCGTCGCTCTCCCCCACGCCGATCGTTCTCCTCTCCGACTGCTCGCGCGAGCAGCGCTGGCAAGCTACGCCGGAAATGCGGCGCGCACTCGTCTCAGCACATCATCGGCTTGCTCCGGCCGCAAGACGAGCGGCGGCAGGAACTGCACCACGGAGGTGTCGTTCGCCGCATACAGCACGAAGAGCCCCTGTTCGACCAGCAGGCGCATCGCCAACAGCCCCGCCCCCTCGGCGGGGAACTTCAGCCCCATCATCAGACCGCAGCGCCTGAGCTCGAAGGGATACCCCTGCAGGCCCCGTTCGAAGTGCTCGCCGAGGGCCTCCACGTGCTCGAGGAAGCCGGGCGCCTCGATCTGGTTCATCACCTCCAGCGCCACGCGACAACCAAGCTCCGAGCCGCCGAACGTCGAGATGTGGATGAACGGCTCCTCCAAGAAGAGCTGCTGTAGCTCGGTCGTCATCAGCGTCGCGCTGATCGGGTAGACACCCCCGCTCAGGCCCTTTCCGGTCACCAGCACATCCGGGCGGAAATCATGGTGCTGATAGGCCCAGATCCTCCCCGTTCGTCCCAGGCCGGCCTGCACTTCGTCCACCACCAGCTTCGCGCCGCGAGACTTGCACAGCTGAGCCACCCCCTCCAGATAGCCCGGCTCGGGCAGCGGCATGCCGAGGGTGGCCGGGATGGGCTCCACCAAGACCGCGGCGACGTCGTCTCTCAGCGCGCGGTCCATGGCGCTGAGATCGTTGAACGGCACCTGCTCGAAGGCCGCGTCGCTGCACAGCACCGGCTCGCGAAAGCTCGGATCACCCGCCGCCAGCGCCAGCCCGGTGTGTCCGTGGTATCCGCCACACAGCGAGAGTATGCGACGACGCTTCGTTGCCGCGCGGCAAACTTTGATGGCGAGATCGATGGCCTCGCCTCCCCCGACGCCGAACACCACGCCCCCGAGGTGGCCAGCCGTCGAGCGTGAGAGCCGCTCGGCAAGGGCCGTGCGCCAGCCGCTGACGAAATGGTGGTTTCCGATGTCCAGCTCTTCCAGAGCGCTCTTCAGACAGGCGATCAAGGCCTGGTTTCGGTGCCCAAGATTGAAGACGCCGCCGTTGCAGTGACAGTTGATGAACTCCTGACCGGTGAACGCGTCCCGGAAGCCTGGTCCGGAGCGCTCCCCCATCACCACCGTCAGCCCGTACTCGCGAAAGACTCGTGTCTTGCCAGGCGAGACGTAGATCCCCGACGCGTCGAAGGTCGCGGCAGCGTCGGCATACGGCTGCGGTGATTTCCCCATGAATCGCCCAAGAGCGTCTCAGGCGACATCGTCCGCGTGCAATCGGGCGGCCGTGACTTCCGCTGACCTCTGGCTCCAACGGGCGAACCGACGCAGCGTCAGTTCATGTCGGAGGCGTCTTCGGCCTCGAGCTCGATACCGCAATGCTCCAAGAAGCTCGCCAGCCACTCACGCTGATCCTCGCTCCACTTCTCGGCGATCGCGTACTCGACGAGCTCTGCGAGCTGTGCCTCGAGCTCATCGAGCTGCTCGTCATCGAGGCGCTGAACGTACAAGCCCACACGCTCGAGGTTCGGCGTCGCGTGCTCGGCGCTCAGCGTTTCCTCCTCGACGCTGTCGAGGAAGTAGGCGAGGTGGAGCAGCGCGCACAGCACGGGGTCGAGTCCCAGCTCCTCGGGGATCTCAGGCAGCTCAGGAGCAGCTTCAGCCATTGGTCTGCCTTCTCAGGACTCGGCGGGTGGTTCTGCCGACGCGCGGCGCACCGGCTGCTCCCCCACAGTACCGAACGCGTAGTCCCAGAACTTCGAGCTCACGCCGTAGCGGACCTCGGGCGTCTTGAAGTGATGAAGCATGTGATGCTTCTTCAAGCGCAGCCAGTACTGGGACTTCGGGTTGTAGTGGTGGATGTAGTAGTGGATGAGATCATACGACATGTAGCCGATGGTGAATCCCGCGTGGAAAGGCCACACCCAGCGCCCACCCAGCAGCGCATAGAAGATCCCCAGAAAGATGAAGAACAGGGAGACGCTCACCGCGGGCGGCATGACCAAGCGGTACTTGTCCTTCGGCCACTTGTGATGCACGCCGTGCACCAGGAAGTGCATGCGCTCCCCCAGCTTCCCGGGTGGTTCCCAGTGGAAGAACGTACGGTGCAGCCAGTACTCGATCAGCGACCACACCACCGCGCCGCTCACGAACAACACCACGCTGGCGATCGCGCCAACGTCGTGACGCACAACGCCCCAGTACATGCACGCACCTGCCGCGGGCACGAAGACGAGGGGCACCACCATGGGGTGCGTCCGCGAGAAGAAGTCGACCAAGTCGCTCTCGAACATGCGCGGTGATTCTTCACTGGCCTTCATCATGGCGTCGGCCGGACTGTAGGAACCGGCCCGCCCCTTGGCAAGGCAACACCGAGAGCGAAAAAGTTCGTACTTTCGCGACTCTGCGTAGCTACTTACGCACCTGAGTTCCGCTCTGCGACCGCGGCGAAGCTCACCTCTGACATCGGCGTCATGGGAGCTGCGGAAACCCGCACGCCTCGCTCGTCAGACCGCGTAGCTCCCTACGCAAAGCTCCGCAGCGAGGCCGACAGCACAGTCACGGCATCGACGTCGGCTCGCGGGTTTGGGGGTGAGGAGAGCAACACGCCGCAACCGGCGCGCGCCGGCACTAACGCCGCGCCACGCTCCGGCGTCCATCGCGGGGACGCGACGCGTGTCGCGACACCCACACCCGCTCGATTCCCTCGGCCCTCGGAGATCCCCCAACCCTCTCGGACGTCCACGCAAGAACCCCAATCGAGAGCGGAACACTTCCTGCAAACCGTTGGTTGCACCCACCGCAGCTCCGCCCCGGCCACATCACGCGCGCGTGATGTGCAGCCCGGTTCGGCGTCGGCGGGCGTGCGCCCCCAAAGCGAGAGTCGTCATGTCACCTGTCAAGAAGCCCTCGACACGCCCCTCGATCGGCGAGCTCGAAGACGAGCAGTCCGAGGTGCGGGCGCGGGTCACGCGCAGTTCGACGATCCTCCCGCCCGCGCTCCCACCGCAGCCCGCGCAGCCCATTCCGAGTTACGGGCGCGATCCTGCTCAGCTCGCGGAAGTCCTCGTACAGGCCAAGGCGCTGCTCGCGACCTTGCCGCTGAAGGACCGCCGGGCCCAGCTGCTGCGGCTCGCGATCATGCGGCGAGATCAGATCTTGCTCGAGGCGCTGCTCGCGAACGTGCACCTGGCGTAGTCGCCCAGCAGCAGTCGGCGCCAGGCGACTTCAGGCCATGCGACGCAGCTTCCCGCGGTCGATCTTGCCCAGGTGGGTGCGCGGCAGGTCCTCCACGACGTGCACCACACGAGGCGCCTTGTACGGCTCGAGCTGTTTCCGCACGAAATCAATCAGCACGGACGCCAGCTCGGGAGCTCGCTCCCGAGCTATGACGAACGCGTGCGGCTTCACCAAGCCCTGCGCATCGCCCACCCCGACCACCGCGCACTCCTTGACGGCCGGGTGCTCCAGCAGACAGTTCTCCACCTGGGCGGGGCTGAGCCACTTGCCACCGACCTTGAGCATGTCGTCGCCACGACCACCATAGGTGACGTAGCCATCCTCATCCATGCTGATCATGTCGCCGCTGACGTACCACTCACCACGAAACGCCTGCTGGGATTTCTCGTGTTGCTGGTGGTAGCACAGCGCCCGGGAGTCACCCCTCACCCAGAGCCAGCCAGTTTCTCCGCGCGGCAATTCCTGGCCAGCGTCGTCACAGACCTTGACCTCGAAGCCAGCGACGACTCGTCCCAGCGTGCCCGGCTTGACGTCACCCAGGCGGTTGGTCAGAAAGACGTGCCACATCTCCGCGGTGCCCAGCCCGTCCAGGAGCTCGACCCCGAAGCGCTCCTTCCAGCGCTGATAGAGCTCGACGGGCAACGCCTCGCCGGCGCTGGTCGAGAGCCGCAAGCAGGACAGGTCCGCAGCCGATGCCTGCTCGCTGCCCAGCAGCTTGCTGATCATGGTGGGCACGTTGATCAGCACCGTCGGTCGATGCTCGGCGATCAACTCGAAGAGCTTCTCCGCGGTGCAGCGCTCCGGGAACAGGATGCAAGTGCCGCCGACGGAGAAGGGGAACAGCAGGTTCGATCCCGTCGCGTAGCCAAAGTAGAGCTTGGGCACGCTGAGGGTGATGTCGCTGGCCGTCATCCCGAGCACCCGCTTGCCGTACAGCTCGGTGGTGTTTGCGAACGAGCGGTGGGTCTGCACCACCGCCTTGGGGCGCCCCGTGGTCCCCCCCGAGAACAGCCAGATCGCCGGGTCGTCCCGGTGAGTCGGGAAGCACTCGAGCTCACCGCTCAGCTCGGAGATCCGTGCATCGAAGCTGACGACCCTGGGATCCGCGAGCTGCTCCTGGCTCGCCTCCCCCACCACGACGATGGTCTTGAGCAGCGACGCGGCATTCGCTGCCGCGAGGAAGGTCCCGAGCTGCTCTGCCGCGACCACCACCAGCTTCGCTCGAGTGTAGTTGTAGAAGTACTCGACCTCATCACGCGCGAGATCCTTGTTCACCATCACCACCGCGGCGCCGAGCTTGAGCGTGCCGAAGAGCGCAGCAGCGAACTCCGGAACGTCAGGTAGCGCGACGAGCACTCGCTGTTCGGGCTCGACCCCACGCTCACGAAAGAGGTTGCCGAAGCGGTTCGCCAGCGTATCCACTTCCGCGTAGCTGAGGCTGCGGGCCCCGCATAGAATCGCAGGCTTGTCGCCGTAGGTTGCCAGCTGCCCGACGAGGAAGCGCTGCGCAATGTTCAGTTGCTCGGGAAGGTCGACCGGCTCGGATGCTGCCATCGCCGGCAGGGTACCCTTTAGACTTGAAGTTTCCAACGGCTGTCGGAGTGAACGAGGCCGTCGACGATTTCCAGCGTGCCGCTGCAGCGCTCGGCGATGCGAGGGTCATGGGTCACGACAATCACTCCAGTGCCACGTTCACGGTTGAGCCGACGCAGGAGCTCGAAGACCGCGTTCGAGTTCTCGCTGTCGAGGTTCCCGGTCGGCTCGTCCGCCAGGAGCAAGGCGGGGTCCCCGACCAGCGCCCGCGCGACAGCGACGCGCTGCTGCTGACCACCGGACAGCTGCGCCGGGCGTGATCTCGCTCTGTCGCCCAGGCCAACCTCGGCCAGGGCCACGGCAGCTCTCTCCAGCGCCTGCCCGCGTGAGACCCCGCGAATCATCAAGGGGAGCGCCACGTTCTCCGCGCAAGACAGCGCACCGATCAGGTGGTGGAACTGGAACACGAAGCCAATGAACCGGCTACGCAGCGAGGTCAGGGCGTCCTCGTCCAGCTCGCTGGTCTCTTCACCTGCCATCCAGAGGGAGCCACTGCTGGGCCTGGCGAGTAGCCCAATCAGGTTGAGGAGCGTGCTCTTGCCGGACCCCGAGGGGCCAATCACTGCGCACAGCTCACCCTTGCGCAGATCGAAATCGATGCCGTGCAGGACCTCCGTGGTCGTTCCCTCGTTCTCGAAGGCTTTGGTGATCCCCCGCAGTCGAAGCACCAGCTCCGATGGTTCGTCAGCCATTCCGAATCGCCTCCGCTGGATCCAGCAGCGCGGCGCGCCGTGCAGGCACGACACCCGCCACCAGACCAGCCACGGTCGCGACCACGAGAGCCAACACAAACAGCTGAGGTGTCACCGCGAACGGAAAGAAGGGTGTCCCGTCCGCGTTGGTGATGGATGCGCGGAACACCCGGGTCAGGCCAAACCCAATCAGTGATCCGACCAGCGCCCCCGCGGCTCCGATCATGCCGCCCTGGATCAGGAAGACCCTCAACACCACTCCCCGCGCCGCGCCCATGGCGCGCAAGATCCCGATCTCCTTCGAGCGCTGGATCACCGAGACGACCAGCACGCTGGCGATTCCGATCGCGACGCTGACGAGCACGAAGAAGCGGATCATCGTGGTGGACGCGCTCTGGGAACTCAGCGCCGTCATCAGCTGAGCGTTGTTCTCGATCCAGCTGCGAGAGGTCAACCCGGTGAGTCCACCGATACTGCGAGCGACGCGCTCGGCGGCGTAGATGTCGTGCACCCGTACATAGATCGCCGAGGCACGCCCTGGCTGATTGGTCAGGGTCTGTGCCGCACGGAAAGACATGAGGACCCAGGTGCGGTTCATCTCCCGAGCCCCCATGTCGACGACTCCCCGGATCACGTACACCTGACCGTCGCTCAGCGCCGTGCGCAGCCGCAGTCGGTCCCCGACGCCGACGCCGAGGTTCTTTGCCAACTCGGAGCCGAGCACGACATCCGTTCCCGTGACCTCGTAGCGACCAGCCTTCATGTTCTTGCGAATCGGGATCACGCCGTCAAGGCGCCCTGGATCCGCGCCGATCACCAGCACGCCTTCCTCGCTGTTGCCCCTCAGCGCGGTGCCCGGCCCCATCGCCAGCGGCACGCTGGTCTCGACCTCCGGCAACAGTGAAATGGCCCGCTCCGCCTTCTGCCACTCATCGATCGAGCGCGACTGCTGCATCGGGCGCTCGACGTGTCGGAGCCGCACCTCACCGGGTTGCGCCGGGATCAACGGTCGCCCCTCGCGCTCCAGCGGCGTCACGATGACGTGCGGTTGGCTTCCCAACGTGCGGTCGATGAGGCTCGCTTGGAGGCCAGTGATCAGCGCGGTGATGAAGACCATGACCGCGACACCCACGCCGACCCCGCTCACGATCAGCAGGCTCTGAAAGCGCTGATCCCACATGAAGCGCAGCGCAAGAAACCAAGCGAGCCTCATCGCAGAGTTCCAGGCATCTCTGGTCCACGCTGCGTGCCGGTCGCCAGAGGAACCACCAGGCGTTGCCCTTCGGAGACACCACTCAGCAGCTCCACCTGCGTGTCGCCGCGCAGCCCAAGCGTGACGTCCTGACGCCGCTCGGCGGCGCCATCCCAGACGCCAACCCAGGGCTGACCGCTCTCGAGTCCGCGCACTGCGGACAAGGGAACCACCAGGGCTTCTGCGTTGCGCCCCACGGTGACCTCGACCGAGACCGTCATGTTTGGCCGCAGGTACTTGGGCGGATCCGGCACGTCCAGCCGCACCTCGACGGTGCCCCGCTGCGCGTTGATGGAGGGCGCCACGTAGGCAACGACGCCAAGGAAGCGCTTGTCCGGGAACGCCTCGGCGCTGACCACCGCGGACTGCCCCAGCTCGAGCCGTGAGAGGTTACGTTCGTCGGGTTCGATGCTGATGCGCGTGCGACCGTCAGCGCTCAGGACGAAGAGCTGAGACCCTGGTCGCACCGACTCGCCAGCTTCCACCAGCCGCTCCACGATCGTGGCATCGGTCGGCGCGCCTCGGCCCGCTTCAGGTTGGCCTCCGCTGCGGCGACCTGAGCCTCCGCCAGCGCAACCTGCGCCTGCGCGCTCAGGCGTTGATTGCCTCCGGGCTTCACGGCCTTGACCTGCAGCGCGGCAGCCTTCGCCTGGCTCTCGAACACCGTCAGGGCGCGGTTCGCTTCGTCGTAGGACTCCTTGGTGATCACTCCCGCCTCGAGCAGCGCCTTCTTTCGGCGCTCCTCCGTCTGGGCGTTCCTCAGGTTCGCCTCGGCCTGGATCGCGGATTCCGTTGCCTCAGGGAAACTCACCTGACGCACGCCTGCGTGCCCGACCCGGGCCTGAGCCAGCAGCGCCTGGGCCTGTTTCAGTTGAGCCCTGAGATCCGCATCGTCGAGTCGCAGCAAGAGCTCCCCTGCCTTCACGCGATCTCCCTCGCGGGCCTCGAGCGCCGTCACCGTCGCGGTTACCAGCGCGTCGATATGGATCTCGGCGGGCGGCATCACCTGACCGCTGGAGACGATCGACTGGACAATCTCCCGCTTGTCCACCGCGACCGTCGCCGGCGGCCCTCCGCGACGCCAGAGCACGAAGGCCACGACCCCGGTCAGCGCCAGAGCCAGCCCCGCGATAACGATTCGTCGCGTCACGCGTCGTTCTTGGCGTCGCTTCCGCTGGGACACAAGCCCGTACTGCAGCACCGATCAGGCGAGCGGAGCAAGCAGGCGCACGCCGTCTTCGAAGCGCCGCACGAGCCAGCTCGGATTGGGGGCTCCCTGGGCGCTCTCGGAAAATGTTTCGTGAAACCAGCAGGCCAGATGCTCGGCCTCGCGGGCGCTCCGCATGAAGAGCGCGACCTCGTAGTTCCAGAGCAGGCTCCGCATGTCGAGGTTCGCAGAGCCGACCACCGCGACCTCGTCGTCGATCAAGACCGCTTTGGCGTGCAGCATCCGCGGCGCGACGCGAGCGCCCGAACCTCCTTCGGGGTGACCGAAGCGCCAGACCGCGACGCCTTGATGATCGAGCTGGCGCAGGTAGGGTCCGGCGATGCGATCCGCCAGGGGGTGATTCGAGCGCTGAGGGACGACGACGCGCACGTCCACCCCCCGACGCACCGCGATCTCGAGGGCCTTCAGCAAAGCGTCATCTGGCGCGAAGTAGGGGGTGGCGATCCAGATGCGCTGCCGAGCACGGAAGAACAGCTCGAGAAACGCTTCGTAGATCGGATCCCCCTGGAGGTCCGGCCCACTCGGCAGCACGTCGAGCACGCCGGAGCCCTCGACCGGCTGAGTGCCCGGCGCGGCGCTCGGCAGCTTCTCGTGCGCGGCGAACTCCCAATCCGCCCGGAAAATTTCGTCCAGCTCGGCCACGGTGGCTCCGGACACCACGAGGCTCAGATCCCTCCAGCGATCCACACGCGAGACCTCGCCCATGTATTCGTCAGCGAGATTCATCCCTCCCACGATGCCCACGTCGCCGTCGAACAGCGCGATCTTGCGATGATTGCGCAGGTTCGCCTGCCCTCGGAAGGGCCAGTGCCAGAGCGGCATGAAGCGCGCGACATGTCCCCCCGCTGCCTCGAGGGCGCGCAACTCCCGCTTGGGCACGCGGAAGAACAGCAGGTCGTCGACCAGCAACCGCACGTCGACCCCTGCCCTCGCGCGCTCGGTGAGCGCTTGCACCAAGGCGCGCCCGCTGATGTCGTCGCCGATGACGAACGTCAGGATGCGGATGCTGTGCTGCGCGCGGCGGATCTGTCGTGAGAACTCCGCGTACGCGGCCTCGCCCGAGTCTAGCCAGACGACCGGTGACGGACCCGACTCATCGCTACCTTTGCCTCGTGGTAATAGTCGATACGAGCGGTGGCTCAGCTGCCGCTTGCTGCTCCAGCGCTGGCGAAACTTGCGCCCCCCGAACATCAGGAACAGCGGGATCGCGACGTAAGGCAGCAACACGATGCCCAGCACCCAGGCGAACGCGCTCCCGGTCGGACGGCGCTGGTGGAGCACGCTGCCCACCAGCACCACCGAGAGCACGAGGACGAGCAGCGAGAGCAGCTCGTGGCTCAACAGCAATCCGATGGTTCCCATGCCCTCGCTGGCGAACGCTATCACGCGCTGCGCCCGCCACCACCGCGCGCTGCCCAGGCGCCCACTGTGGAGCCAAAACGCTCGGCCCGAGCGCGCTCGAACCGCGCCAGCGGTTGCCACGGAGCGCCCCCCGAAGCGAGGATGGCGCCATGACGCCACTGCCCGAGCACAAGCGCCTCGCCAACCTGACGTATCGAGAACTCGAAGCCCGGGACAAGACCCGCATGGTCGTCCTGCTGCCCGTGGGAGCGACGGAGGCCCACGGCCCGCACCTCCCGCTGGCGACCGACGTGATCATCTCCGAGGCCATGGCTGAGCGCGCCGCCCAGCGCCTGGTGGACGCCCGAGTGGACGCTCTGGTGGCGCCGAGCATGGCATACAGCGTCGCTGACTTCGCGAGCAACTTCGCCGGCACCATCTCGATTCGCGCGGAAACGGCGACCGCGCTGCTGGTCGACCTGGGCAATAGCCTGGCGCGCCACGGCATTCGTTACCTGGCCCTGGCCAACTCCCACCTGGACCCAACGCACATCGGCACGCTGTACGCGGCAAGAGAGCAGCTCGCCGGCACCCTCGAGGTCATCTTCCCCGACGTGACGCGCAAGCCCTGGGCACTCAGGCTCAGCGATGAGTTCAAGAGCGGCGCCTGCCACGCCGGGCAGTACGAGGGCTCCGTGGTGATGGCGCGCGCCCCCGAGCTGGTGCGGGAGGACGTGAGACGCGCCCTCGCCCCCAACCCGTCGAGCCTCTCCGTGGCGATTCGCGAAGGTAAGCAGAGCTTCGAGGAAGCTGGGGGCCCCGAGGCCTACTTCGGCGCTCCCGCCGCAGCGAGCGCGGAAGAGGGCGAGCGCACCATCGACACCCTGGCAGGGATTCTCTGCGAAGCCGTGGAAGCGGCGCTCGCGTGAGCGCTACTACGACAGGTATTTTCCGATCGGAAATTTGAAGCGAGCGGGAATCGCCACCGGAGGCACTCGGTTCAGTGCCTCATCGGAACGCGAGGAGCGCTTCCGTTCAAAGGAGAATGAGTTCATGTCACGCGTCACAACGTTCCTGGCAGCGTCCATCGCCTCGGGCGCGCTCGCCCTGGCGACACCCG
>JAGQIY010001261.1 GCA_020430865.1 Myxococcales bacterium | reverse complement strand
CCGTCGCGAGCGCCGCCTCCAACCGAGCCAGCTCGAAGCCTGAGGCCAGGACCGCTCCCCTCGTATCAGGCAAGCCCGCCGACGACGACCCTGGGTTCATGCGCGAGTGGAGCTCCCCCACGCAGGGCCACGAGTAGGCTGGTAGGCGCGCTCAGTCGAGCATCCCGAGGGCACGCAGCCGGAGGCGCAGTGCTCGCTCGGAGACCTCGAGCTCGGCCGCAGAGGACGCGAGATTGCCCTGGTGCTGCTCCAGCACCCGATGCAGCTCGGCTTTGGTGAGCTCCGTTGCTTTCCTCACGGAAGCCGACCGCTCCATCAGACCGTACAGCGTGCTCCTCGGTATGCCCAACGCGGCCGCAGCCGGGCCCACGGAGAACTGGTGGGCTCGCAGGGTCTCGAGCAGGTCAGCGTCGCTCACCTCTCGGCTCTCGCGACGCTCGGCCGCGCCTGCGGGATCCCTGACCGGCTTCCCCAGCTGCTCGAGCAGGCTGGCGTCGGCCTCGTACGATCCGCGGCCTCGGTTGGAGACCACCAGCTGCCGCACGACGTTCGCCAGCTCACGCACGTTGCCGGGCCAGTGGTAAGCCAGCATCGCCTGCATCAGGCTGGGCGGAAACCACGGCGCAGCTCTCGGATCCCAGCGCCCGAGACGAGCACCCTCACCGATACGCTCCAGCTCCTGACGCAGGAAGTCCAGCGCCAGCTCCGGGATGTCATCGCTGCGCGAACGCAGCGGTGGCACCTGAATCACGAACCCGCTGAGCCGATGGTAGAGCGCCGCACGGAACTTTCCAGATTCGATCATCGCAGGCAGGTCGGCGTCCGTCGCCGATAGCAGCCGCACGTCGGCGGAGCGCTCGGTGCTGCCTCCGAGGGGGGTGAAACAGCCGTTCTCGAGCACGCGCAGCAGCATCGCCTGGACGTCGAAGCCAAGCTCTCCGATCTCGTCGAGGAAGAGCGTGCCGGTGTCGGCGCGCTCGAACAGACCCGCGCGAGCCTGGTGTGCGCCGGTGAAGGCACCGCGGACGTGGCCGAACAGCTCCGAGGCCGCGGTCTCCCGAGTCGTCAGCGCCATGTTGAAGCAAACGCAGGGCGATTGCGCGCGGGGGCTCGCGTCGTGAATGGCCCGAGCGACGCGCTCCTTGCCTACGCCTGTTTCCCCACGGATTAGTACCGGCACGTGCAGATCGCTCACGCGCTGCACCGCTTGACGCAGTTCGTTGAGTCGGCTGCTTTGGCCCGTCAAGCCGAAACCCGGCCCGTGATGGTCGCGCTGTGCGACGAGGCGCAGACGTACCCGGCGCCCCAGCTGGAAATCGAACCCGGTGTCGCGGAGCTCGCCGTACGACACCGTCGCGTGCTCCAGGGGAGCCCCAGCGCCATCGCTCGCCACGCCTCTCGGCGCCGTGAGCTCGACGCCCACCTCCGTCGTCGCGATCCGGAGACCGTTGCGGCTGACGTGGGGATCTGCGAGCGGCGCGCCGCTCATCGAGTTTCCGCGGTGAAACGTTGGGGTCCCGCGGGACAGCTCGAACCGCTGACCCGCGTCCAGGGTCCCGAGGCGCGTCACCTCACCCCAGCGGCGCGCGTCACTGTGATACAGCACCCTGACGCACAGCCGCTCGAGGCTCGACTGCGCTCCGAGTCGCGCCTCGAACTCATCGCTCTTCAGTGTCTCGAGGTCGCCGCCCAGCTCCGAGAGCGTGTCCGCGCCAGGGTGCGCGGGGCGCGGCCCGTCGGAGTCGGAACTCATGACGCTGCTCTTTTCAGAGCGCCCTGGCCGCGTCAAGTCACGAACCGCGCGGACGCTGGTCAACCGAGCCACGTCTGGCTATGCAACGGGCATGGCGTGGCGCGACAGGCTGAGGTGGCTCGGGCTGAGCTTGCTCGGCGCCACCAGTTTCGCTCAGAGCGCTGCCGCGGAAGAACCTCGGGCCAGCGCCTCGGTCTCCACGACTCCGCTCACACCCCAGCAAACGGAGACGCGGGCCAAGGAGCTGTTCGAGCGGGGCAACCGTCTGCGAGCCGCGGGCGACTGTCAGCGCGCGATCGGCTTCTTCCTGGCCTCACGCGAGTTGCTCGCTGCGGTACCCAACACGCTCAACGCCGCTTACTGCCACTACGAGCTGGGACAGCTCGATGAAGCGCTGCTGCTCTATGAAGCCCTGCTCCTCGATCATGACGAACTGCTGGACGAGGGGTTGCGTGCGAAGCTCGAGCGACGCATCGCGGCGATCGTACCCAAGGTCGCGCGGCTCTCCGTGCAGCTGAACCGATCCGCCACGCTGGTGGTCGACGGGCGCAGCCGAGGCGAGCTGCCGAGCGCACGTTCGCTGGTGTTGATGCCTGGCAAGCACGAGGTGCGAGTCGTGAAGACTGGCTTCGAGCAGGCCACGCGCCAGGTGGAGCTGAAGGCGGGCCAGACTCGAACGCTGGCGATGCAACTCAGGCCGCTGACGCAGCGCGGAGTACTGCGAATTGCCCTGAGGAATCATCCGGGAGGTTCTGGCGCCGTCTGGCTGGATGGTGCACGAGTCGGCGACTTACCCTTCGAGGCGGCGCTGGCTCCGGGCAACCACTGGCTGGCGGTGGAGGTCGGGGACCGCGGCAGCGGACCGCAGCAGGTGGTCATCGTGGACGGCCAGGTCAGCCTGGTCGAGCCAGAGCTGCAGCCCCTGGGTCGAGGCGTACGCCTCAGCGTCCAGCCCGCCGAGGCTCAGCTGGTGCTCGACGGGACACCCCTGCTGGGCTCGACCTTCGCCGGCCGTCTTCCCCTGGGGAAACATCGGATCAAGGCGAGCGCCCCTGGCTACGTCTCTCGGGAGCGGGTGCTCCAAGTGGAGCCGGGTGACGGCCAGCTGCTCGCGCTCGATCTGGACGTGGACCCGGACCATCCGCGCTGGCGTCGCGAGGAAGCGAGCAGCGTGCGGGTCGGAGCCCGGGTGCGAGGCATGTTCGGCGCGGGTCTCGGCAGCGGCCCCGAAGCCTCCGCGGACGACACCGGCGGTGCCAGGGGCGCTTGGATCGGCGCACAGCTCGACTACCAGCTCCCCAGCGGGCTCTTGCCCTTCGCGAGCTTGGGCTACGGCTGGCTGTCGACGCAGAGCTCCCGCCGCATCGATCAGGACGTCGGCAGTGCGAACGAGCTCAGCTATCAGCTCGAGGATGAAGCCGAACTCCGCGGCCCCTGGGTCGCCGCCGGCCTCGGCTACTCGTGGCAGCTGGCAGACTGGGATCTCGTCGCAGCGCTGAGCGCCGGTGTGATCTTCGCGGGGATCGATCTCACCACCAGCGGGTCCGCCGTGCGCGGCGCCGAAACGGCCCCGATCCGCGTCGAAGGCAGCGACCGAACACGCGCAGCGATCGCCTTCCTGATGCCCGAGATCGAGATCGCCTATCGCATCGGACGGCTGCGAGTCGGGCTCGGGCTGGGCGCGTTGGTGTCTCCCATTGGCGGTCCGGACAACGGCCGTGGGGACGTTGGACCGATTCCCGACGGCAACGTGGACTGCGCTCGGGTTCCCACCCCGGTGGCCTGCGCCCGGAGTTCCAGCGCCACGCGTGAAGAGCTGAGCGTGGGCCGCTTCGTGCTAGTCAGCCCCAGCGTCGGCATCTCCTGGATCTTCTGAGCTGGGGGTGAGGTCCGCCGTGGCGACCCAAACCGCCACGTCTCCCCATGGTGGCAGGCTCAGAGACAGCTCGCTCCTCGACTCTCCTCGAGCGATCACCGGGAGCTGAACGGACCGCACGACGCGTCCCACCTGGTCGCCCCGAGCGTCGTAGATCGCAGCGCCCGTCCGCACGGACACGCGCGGCGCCGAGTCTGCTCCTCGCCCATAGCCGCCGGTTTCGGCGAGCTTGACGGAGCCTGCCCGGGAAGCATGGTGCACTCGAGCGGACCTCACCCAACCCACCAACCTCAAGTCCGAGGACGCGTACTCGACCAGGGAGAAGTCGCCCATGCGATCCAGCTCACGCACCAGTCGCACCTCTGGGCTCGCTTCGCAGCCAAGGGGCGGCCCCCCCGGCGCGAGGGAGAACTCGCTGTCCGCTTCGAGCTCCAGCGACCCGAGCGCCGGCTGCTGAGGTTGATAGACCAGCCCCAGGCTCGGCTTGGGCAGGTAGCCATCGCATCTCAAGTCGGAGTCCTCGAACTCCACGCGGAAATACTTCGTGGTGCGTGCCCTCACCTCGACCCGGGCTCCTGGCCGCAAGAAGACGCCCGCGCGTCGGTCCGCCTTGGGTAGCGGATCCACCAGCAGGCGCGCCTCGCGTGTGACCCGCGACGCGAAGTCGTGCCGAGGCACGTAGACCAGGACCACGGCGCCTCCATCCGCCAACGCCACGCGCAAGTGGCGCTCGTGGCGCTCCACCACCACCAGCTGCAGGGGCACCTCCACGGTCCGCTCGGCCTCAACCAAGGCGGGGCCGTCTGGCTCGAAGTAGATCTGGCCGGCCACCGCCAAGCTCGCGCGGTCCTTGAAGCGTGAGGTGTAGTCTGGTTCGAGCGTCAGCGCGGGGTTCGCCGAGGCTCGCGGGGCCTCGGGCAACACGGTCGGGGGCTCCTGGTCGACACGAATCGGCGCCGCCGGCGGGACGGCAGAGGGCCGAGAGGCGCATCCACAGAGCAGCAGCACCAGGAGCCCGCCGCGCCTCCAATCGCTGCCCCTGCTTCGACCGAAGAACATGTGGCTGGAGCCTACAGCCTGCGACCCCAATCGCGTATTAGGAAGGCGTGGGGAAGGATTCTCAGGCAGCCGGGGTGACGCGACTGCGCACCTTGCTGGTGCTGCGCGAGCTGCAGAACGGGCGCGTCATCGCCCATCCGCTCAGCGCTCCGGAGCTCGCCAGCATCGGCATCCGTGAACGCGTGCTCGAAGAGCAAGAGCTGTTCCTGGGACGCTATCTGGTGGAGCAAGACGCGGCGACGCTCAGCAACTTCACGGTGCCAGAGGGTTGTGAGCTGGTGGTGATCCCGATCGACCTCCAGCGCAGCGACCTGCCTCACGCCTCGCGCATCCCGACTCCGATCGACGTCTACGGCGTCGTGATACCTGATCCACGCGGCAAATGGGTGGACATCATCTCGCCCCACCACACGGTGTTCGTGAGTCGAGACGAAGATCTGCAGGAGGTGGTGCAGAGAGAGATCGAGCGCGTGATCGCGGCACTCGACCCCGACCCCGAGCAAACGCTGGCGCTCTTCCCTCCGGCGCTCGGCTGTAGTCTCCAGCAGATCGAGGTGGAGATCGAGCGCGACGCCAGCGCTCCCGGTGGATCGGTGGCGCGACGCCGCGCCCTGCTCTCGGAGCGCGAACACAAGAAGCAAGCCCTCGAGGTGCTGGCCTCGGTAGCCGAGCTGTGGACCGACTCGAGGCGGGCGCTGCGCGACGCGGCAGCGCCAGGTCGCACGTTGCGCCCGCCGCTGCTCTATCGAGAGCGGGAACAACGGCAACTCGCGTCGTTGCTCGAGTCTCCCCAGCGCTCCAGCGTGCTCCTCGTCGGCGAGGAGCTGGCCGGACGCCAGGCGCTACTCGAAGACTGGTACGCGGCGCGCGCGAGGGCAGGACACGAGACGCGGATCTACTCCACCAGCGCCGCGCAGCTGATCGCCGGAATGAGCGCGCGGGGTCAATGGCAGGCTCGCCTGGCCCGTGTGCTCGAAGCCGCGGAACACCTCGACGCGACGCTCTACTTCGACGACTTGGCGGATCTCTTCGGCGACCACAGCGACGGCCACGTGGACATCCCGAACGCCATGCTGCGTACGCTCCAGGACGCCAAGGTACGCGTCGTAGGACGCATCACACCGCAGGTCCTGGACGCGTTGGAACCTCGGAGCGTGAGCTTCTTCAACGCGTTTCACCGCGTGCGAGTCGCGCCGCTGGACGTCGACCAGACGACGCATATTATTTCCTCCAGGATACAGGCTGACAGCGAACACCGAGTGCGGCTGGAGCCCAGCGTCGCCAGGCTCCTGGTGCAGCTGGTGGAGCGCTACCAGCCGTACCGCGCCCTCCCTGGCAAGGCGATTGGCTTCTATCGACAGCTGCTCGACGCCCACGCCCGGATCACTGCCGACGAACACCTGCTGGAAGCCTCCAGCGTGCAGCGCTGGCTCTCGCGCCAGACGGGCATACCGGAGGCGTTGCTGCGCGAGGATCTCCCCCTGGAGGTCGAGTTCGTGGAAGGCAAGCTCGGCTCTCGACTGATCGGTCAGCGCCCCGCCGTGCGTGCCGTCGCGGAAGCGATGAGCGTCGTGAAGGCCGACCTGCAGCCGAGCGGGAAACCCCTGGCGAACCTGCTGTTCGTGGGACCGACCGGCGTTGGCAAGACGGAGCTGGCGCGAAGCCTGGCGAGCTTCCTGTTCGGCTCGGCCGAGCGCGTGCTGCGGTTCGACATGAGCGAGTATCGCGACGCGTCGGCCGCGGAACGATTGATCCACGGTACCCAGAGTCAGGAAGGATTGCTCACTCGCGAGGTGCGTAGGCAGCCGTTCTGCGTATTGCTCCTGGACGAGATCGAGAAGGCCGGCCCCGCCGTCTTCGACCTCTTGCTCGGGGTCCTGGGTGAGGCGCGCCTGAGTGACGCCAACGGCCGCACGACGTATTTCCACAACTGCCTGATCATCATGACCAGCAACCTGGGCGTGACGCACTCGACCCAGGGCCTCGGCCTGGTGAGGGCCGAGCGCGACGCACACTCCAGCTACCTGCGTGCCATTCGAGAGCATTTCCGCCCAGAATTCATCAACCGCCTGGACCGTGTGGTGCCTTTCAGTCCGCTCGGTCAAGGCGAGATCGAAGCCGTGCTGCGGCTCTTGCTGAGCGGCGCCAGCAAACGCCGGGGCTTTCTGGAGCGGGGCGTGGAGCTACAGCTGTCGCCGGGAGCGAGCGCGTCCATCGCCGAGCGGGGCTATTCGCCGAGCTACGGCGCGCGCGCGTTGCGCCGCGAGCTGGAGGACCGTGTGCTGGCGCCGATCGCCGGCCTGCTCAGCCACGTGGGGGCCGAGGCCAAGGGCAGCCAGGTGCACGTTCGCCTCGCCGGCGAACCCACGCAACCCAACGTGTTCAAGCGAAGCCAGGCGGCCGATCTGCATTTCGAGTTGGTGCGCAAGGGCGGCCGCAAGGCGGCGAAGAGCGAGCTCTCGAGCTACCTCGAGATCAGCGAGCTGGCGGAGCTTGGGCGTCGCTGGCTCGACTTCGATCCAATCGACGATCTGAGGTCCCGCATCGAGTACCTGCGCAGCGAGCTCAGTCAGATGGCACGCAACCGGAGCGCACGACAGCATCAGCTGCGGGGCGCGCAGCAGGAGCGCCTGCACAGGGAGCTCGGTGACCTGGAACGGATCTGGGAACGCGTACGCATCCCTCAAGACGAGCTCGAAGCCTTGGAAGAGCTGGCCTTCTCTTCCTTGGTGGTCACCGACTCGCCAGATCCCGAGGCCGCGGAAGGCTTGCGTGTGGACGCGTCTCACGCGGCGGAGGCGCTCGAGCGAGGTCTCGTGCCAGCGTTTCTTGCGCGCCTGGTCGGGCGAGATCAGATCCTGCTGCTGGCCCGCGAGCTGGACGCGAATCTCGCCCTGAATGAGTGGTGGAACGGGTTCGAGGACACCTGCCGCGAACGAGGATGGCAGGTCTCCGTGCATCCGCCGGCGAGCGTCAAGCCGGCCAAGTCAGGCTGGCCCCAGGACTGCTACTGGTCGGACCCACAGCCCGCTTCGTGGCTCGACGCGCTGCTGGCGGACACCAAGCGCAAACCGGCGACGCTGCTGCTCGCCGTCAAGGGGCGCCTCGCCGGGGCCCTGCTCACGCTGGAACAAGGACTGCAGAGCTTCACCAGCCAGTCCATCCAGGACCATTCGAGGACCCTGCAGCTGATTCGCATGAGCAGCCGCGTCGCACCCGACAAGACGGTCTGGTTGCACCCGAAGATGCGCCCGCCGGCGACGCTGCCCTTCGACGTCTTGAACAAGCACCCCCGGGTGCGAACGCACCAGATCCGCGAGCGCTACGTCAAGCTGACGCCGCCGCTGGCCGACGTGAGCTACGTGGACTCCAACTACTGGGCGGAGCTCGATCGAGTCGCCTTCCGCATCCTGATTCATCAACTCGGCGAAGGCGCTGACCTGCACGACCTGATCGCAACCACGTGGGCTAGCTGATGCACTTCTCGATTCCCGTCTACCAGCAACGTGAATCCCGCGGCTTCACGCTGACGTGTGTCGGCTTGAACGGACAGCTGATCGAGCACGGCGGAGCAAACCTGGTCAAGGCCGAGGCAGCGCTGATCAAGAACCTGAAGGCGCTGATTCAAGCTGCCGACCCCCTCGACCTGGAGCGCTTCGATAGCAAGCGCGGGACCGACCTCGTCCGTATCCACCTGGAAATAAAGGTGGGGGCGAGCAGGGCGGCGCTGAGCGGTCGCTTTCCCATCATCCTCGAGCCGCGCTGGGTGGGGGGAGAGCGGGAGCTGGTCATCGCGTATCATCCCAGGATCCCGCAGAAGTGGTTTCCGTTGCGCGACGACGAACCCCTCGAGTCCCTCGCGGCGCGCTACTTCAGCAAGGCCTGGGCGGACGTGGACCCTCAGCTGCTGGATCGCCTGGAGACCAACGGCAAGGACCGCCTCTCGAAGGTGGCCTTCAACGCGGAGCCCAAGAGCCCGTTCGCAAACCTGAAGCGCACGACGAGCGTCTGGTCGGACCTGGAGTTCGATGAAGAGCGATCGGGCAAACCCAAGGTCCGACAGGGGATGCGCGTTCTGCATCGCATCGCGGAGGATCTGACCGCGCGACAATCGGGCCTCACCCCCCGACCCTCCTCCCACCATCCGCTGCGAGACGATCTCGCGCACCTGGTGTGTGGACCTCAGAAGCACAGCGTGCTCCTGGTCGGAGACTCCGGAGTCGGAAAGACCCGCACCATCCATCAGCTGGTGCACGACCTCCTGGAGGCAGACGACTACCCCACCCATCGCAATCTGGATCGCGTGTTCCACGTGTGGAAAATGTCGGGGCAGCGCCTCATCGCAGGCATGAGCTACATCGGCGAGTGGGAAGAACGCGCCGTTCAGGTGCTGCAGGACTGCGCGGAACACAAGGTCGTGCTGTACATCGACGACGTCCACGCCTTTGGACGCATCGGACGTCACCGGGGGTCGAGCCGAAGCCTGGCTGACTTCTTCGCCGGCCCGCTGCAGCGCAATCAACTCACCATGCTCGCGGAGTGCACTCCGAGTCAGCTGGAACGCCTGGAGTACGACGCACCATCCTTCGCGGGCGCGTTCACGCGCCTCAACCTGACGCCATGTGACACCGGCAAGAGCTTGATGCTGGCCTTCCAGGAGGGACGCGCGCTG
>JAGQIY010001260.1 GCA_020430865.1 Myxococcales bacterium | reverse complement strand
GGCCCGAACACGGTGAGCGACAAGTGGATCAAGGCGCTCCGCTTCTGGCTGGTGCGCTTCGACGATCGCTTCATCGCGCTCAGCGCGACCTGCACGCACCTCGGCTGCACGCCGCGTTACCTCGCGACCGAGGACAAGTTCAAGTGCCCCTGCCACGGCTCAGGCTTCCGTGGCTACAAGCTCGGCTGGCAGAACCTCGGCGTGAACTTCGAGGGCCCGGCACCGCGTCCCCTGGAGCGCTACAAGCTGACCCTCTCTGACAGCGGCGAGCTGGTCGTCGACAAGGGCGTCGCCTTCCGCGTGGAGAAGGGTGACTCCGACAAGCCAGGTGCCTTCCTGCCTTACGCCTGAGTTCGCGTGAGCATGTTTCTTTACGGTCTTACGGCGGGGCTCGAAGGTAGCACCCGCCGGGTCGCCTGAAGCGACCCTCGGAGGAAAGAGTGGCTGACGAGAAGAAGAGCTGGTGGGACATCGTCCAGAGCTCCTATGTCTGGAAATCCGTTTTCCGGCACGAGTACCAGGACACCTACCGAAACCGCGTCCTGCAGGTTTCCTCGAACGTGTTCTTGCACCTGCACCCGACGAAGATCCGGCGTCACGCGCTGCGTCTTCGGTTCACCTGGTGCATGGGCGGGATCACGTTCCTCCTGTTTTTGATCCTCACCGTCACCGGCATCATCCTGATGTTCTACTACCGGCCGACGGGTGAGTACGCCTACCACGACATGAAGTATCTGCAGTTCGACGTCCCCTTCGGGATGATCATGCGGAACATGCATCGGTGGGCGGCGCACGCGATGATCATCGCGGTCTGGCTTCACATGTTCCGGGTCTTCATGACCGGCTCCTACAAGCCACCGCGCGAGTTCAACTGGGTCATCGGCGTCAACCTCCTGGTGATGACGATGATGCTCTCCTTCACCGGCTACCTGCTGCCCTGGGACCAGCTGTCGATCTGGGCGGTGACGGTCGGTACGAACATGGGGCGCGCCACGCCGCTCCTCGGGCACGAGGGGCCCTTCGCCGAGCTCGCGGGCGTCAACGCCCGCTACGACGCTCGCTCGCTGCTCACCGCAGGGCGCCTCGTCGGTCCGGCGACGTTGCTCCGGTTCTACGTTCTCCACTGCATCTTCATCCCCGTCATCGCCTCCATCCTCATGGTGGTGCACTTCTGGCGGGTCCGTAAGGACGGCGGCATCAGCGGTCCCCTCTGAGGCGTATCCATGGCTCAAAGCACAGTCAGCGCAGACGTCGGCGATCGGGTGGATCGGTCCGACGTCGCCAAGGTGAAGGAGCGGGCCACCAAGGCGGATCGCCTCAGCAAGGCGCTCCCCGACAAGGTCCACACCTGGCCGTACCTGGTGCGGCTCGAGATGATGGTCGGCACGGGCGTGCTCGCCTTCATGACCATCTGGTCGATCCTCGTCGACGCTCCTCTCGAGGAGCCGGCGAACCCCACCAAGACTCCGAACCCCTCGAAGGCGCCCTGGTACTTCCTCGGCCTCCAGGAGATCCTGGTCTACTTCGACCCGTGGTTCGCGGGCGTGGTCCTGCCTGGCATCATCATCGTCGGGCTGATGATCATCCCCTATATCGACATC
>JAGQIY010001259.1 GCA_020430865.1 Myxococcales bacterium | reverse complement strand
TGGGGGGCGCGCTGCCTCGAGAACTCCAAGGGCTACGACTACCAGCGGATCCTGCAGTTCTTCTACGGCTCCGACATCGAGCTGCTGCAAGCGACGGGCAGCTGTATCTCCCCCCCTGAACCTCCGTTGCCCGCGCTGGACGCCGAGTTCGTGGATCAGGGCAGCAGCGCAAGCGCAGACGACTCGGGTGAGGCCTACTACGAGGTCTGCGCGGGAGACGCGGTCGACTCCTGGTTCGAGGTGAAGAACGTTGGCGGAGCGAGCTGGACCGATGGCGGCGGCAGCGGCGTGGGTGAGTCCATCCGGCTGGGGGTCCCGGGCGACACCGACGATCCTTTCCTGGGGACGCATCGCGTCTCCGTGAACCAGGCGAGCAACGCCAGCGTGGCGCCCAACGCGAAGACTCGCTTCGACCTCTCCGGCACCGCCCCTCAGGAGCCGGGCGTCTACGTGACGCGCTGGCAGCTCCTGGACGAGGCCCGGGAGTGGTTCGGGCCCGAGATGTGGATCAGCTACCGGGTCGTGCAATGCGACGCGAGTGGTGGCAGCGGGGGAAGCGAGGCCGGCGGGAGCTCCGGCGCCGGTGCTCGAGACTGGGGCGGCGCGGGCGGTGCGCCAGGCGGCTGGCCCGGGGGCGGCGGCAAGGCCGACGTAGGTGGTTCCGCGGGGCAAGTAGGTGCGGGCCCAGGGACGCGTATCGTCAGCGACGACGGCGGCTGCAGCGTCGCCGGAGCCCGGCGCGGCTCGAGCCCCGTTGGTCTGCTGTCCCTGGTCGGTGCGCTGGGGCTGATCGTGCTACGTCGCCGCTGCTAGTCGAAACGGTTCCACACGGATCATTCCCCGCACTTGCCGTCTGCCTGGCAGCGTTGCCCTGGCGCGCATAGCGTCGAGCCGCCGCACACGCAGAGCCCTTGGACGCAGTCGCCGACGCTTCCGGAGTCGCACGCCGCAGCGTTCGGGCACGCGCACTGGAAGCCTCCGCCCGCGCTGGTACAGCTGAAGCTCGCCGGACACGTGGCGCTGCACGCGCCACAGTGCTCCAGGGAGTCTAGGGTGTCCTCGCAACCATCGCTGGGATCGCCGTTGCAGTCGGCGCTGCCCGCGGGGCAGTTCTGAATTGCGCAGCGCAGCGCCTGAGGATCGCACGCGACGTCGCCGTTCGGTGACGCACAGACCTCGCCACAGGAGGAGCAGTCGGTCGCCGTTCCAAGGGGCGTCTCGCAGCCGTTGCCGAGGTCGTCGTCACAGCTCGCGTACCCTGGTTCGCAGCCGACAGGCTCGCATCCGCTCGCGCCGCAGATCGCTTCCACGTGGGATGCCACCGCGCACGCGGTGCAGCCTTCGCTGGTGCAGCCGTAGTCCGGATCGCTGATCGCGACGCAGCTCAGACCACAGCGCTTCGTACCGACCCCACAGCTGACCGCGTCTCCGCCAGCGTCACCCGCGTCGGCTCCGGCATCAGGCGTGGGTTCCTCGCTCGGCCCTTCGTAGCCGTCCAGAGACTGGGTGAGGCTACAGCTCACGACACAACACGTGAAGAGCCCCCAGCCTCGCGAGCGTCGTGGCCTACCAGACATCGCCACCCACCCAAGCGCCGGACACGCGCCCCTGGGTGCCGATCTGGATCCAGGTGCGAGTCGAACTCGAGGTCGGCTCGCTCTTGGCTCCCTGCGAGTCGAGCAGCAAGAAGGTCCCCACGCCGATGCCAACGAGACCCACGATCAGCGAGACGTCGGCAAACAGGAAGTCCTTCCGGACATCATCCACCGCTTCCGCGGAGCAATGACCGCGGCATGCGTCGAGGTCCGACTTGCCGCCCAGCCCCCGACTACCAAAGTACGCGAAGCCGAGCAGCCCTACCCCGCCGACGCCGATGGCCAGCCAGGGCACGAGCTGATCGCCCGAGGATGGCGTGACTGCATCGCGCCTGTGAAACGAGACGACGATCGGGCGCTCTTCGCCTTCGAGCAACTCGAGTGTTTCCGCGTAGTCATCGAAGCCTGGGGTCTTCGCGCGCAGTTGATGGCGCCCCGCGGTGACCCAGAGCGCTGGCCGCTGGTCGAGCGGTCCCGTGAATCGATCTCGAGACAGAGGCTGCCCATCGAGATAGACACTGACTTCGTCCTCGGCGTGCGCGACGCGCAGAACCACCCGCGCGAGCTTGCTCTCCACCACGTCCTGCCACGCGATGCAGTCCTTGCGTAGGGGTTCTGGGCAGAGCTCGGAGCAGCGGACGTACTGCTCTCTCGCGGCGAGCGGGCGTTGATCCTTGTCGAGCCTTTGCCCGAGCTCGTAGGCCTTGAAGCACGCCTCCGGTGCCGCGTGGGCGGGGCTCGCGACGCCGAAGAGCATCGCCGAGACGAGAGCGTGGCACATCCACGGACGCGTCCGTTTCGTTGCCTCGTAACGTGGCTGTGTCGGTGCGAGGGCGACCATTCGTTGGAGGGGATAGTGACGCAGAGAGCGCGCCAGCGCGGTAGCTTGTCAGCGCTCGCGTGGTTTCCGCAAGCCGAACCGCGCTATCCATCGCTTGGTTTAGTAGATGATTTTCGGCGATCTGCAGCCGCGGGGCGCCGGGTACGCGGCGTCTCCAGGTACGGCCACGTGTTGCAGAATGCGACCGGGTTCGCATCGGCGGGCGCCACCTTGCCTGGTCTGCGATACTGCGAGCGGTGTGTCACACCCAGGCGAGTGATTGACCACGCTTTCAGCGTGGATAATCGCTGGCAAGGCGTGTTGCCGCCGATGAACGCCAGACAGTAGTATGTCAGCCTTGACGACGAGCTTGGTGCGTGAGGTCGACGAGTCCTCGGGGATGTCCCGTGGGGGTCGCCTGGTGCGCCCGGCGCCCACCAAACAGTGGGTGCTCCAGGGCTTGTTCGAGGAGCACGCGCCGCGGCGTTCACGGCACCTCGTCGAGGCCGTCCCGTCACCAGCGATCATCGGTCGGCGGGGCGCGCCGGGTGGAGGGGGTGATCACCGGATCGAGCTGGACGACCCACACGTCTCCGGTGCTCACGCCATCGTCTCGCCAGCAGCTGACGGTCTTCGAGTGCAGGATCGGCGGAGCCGCAACGGGATCTGGCTGGACCAGGAGCGCGTGGAGGAGTGCGTTCTCAGGCCGGGAGCCCTGCTGCGGGTCGGACGCAGTCTGTTCACGTGTGGAGTGCTGGAAGAGCTAGAGGAGCAGCATTCGGCCGACGGTCTGCTGGGTGGCGCCTGCTTCCGTGAGGTAAGAGACGCGCTGAACAGTAGCGCTGGCTCGGCGCTCCACGTCGTCGTCTTGGGGGGGCCTGGCAGCGGCAAGCGCGCCTTTGCCAGGGCGTTGGCGGGGCGTCAGATGCGGACCTGGGCCGAGTTCGATCCCAGCCGGATCCCTCCCAGATTGCTCGAGGTGGAGCTATTCGGAAATCAGCGTGTGCGCGGGGCCCTGCGCAGTGCTGGCGAGGGGGCACTCTACGTGACTCGTTCCGACAAACTCTCCTCGAGTCAGCTCGATCGGCTCGTGCTGGAGGCGAACACATTCGGAACACGGCTGCTGTTCGGAGTCGCAGGCGGCAGCTCGCTGCTGCAGCAAGCAGCGCTCGGTGGGGCGCTCCGGGTGGCCCTGCCCGGCCTGGAACAACGTCGCCCGGATATCCCGCTGCTGGTCTCGTCCGTGATTCCGCGGGGATTGATTGGGATCCAGGTCGAGTTCGTCGAGGCCTGTTACTTCGAGAGCTGGCCCGGCAACGTTGGCCAGCTGCTGCGTACGGTCCGCGATGCCGTCGCGCGCGCGGTCGCGGAGCGTGAGGGTGCTGTCGCTCCTCGTCACCTGCTCAAGGCCGAGCCTGGAGGGCACGAGTGAGCGGGCAGGGGAGTCCCATTTCCAAGGATCGCGCGAGCGTGCTCCCTCCCCCCCAGGCGACGCCATCGGGTGCCGGTGCGGCTGCGGGCGAGCCCGACTCGGGGTTCCACGCCAGCATCGCGCCCCACGCCAGAACACTCCAGGACCCGATTCGCGTCGGTCGCTACCTGCTCTTCGACAGCTTCGCCTCTGGCGGCATGGCTCAGGTGCACGTCGGGCGCCTGATCGGTCCAGTCGGGTTCTCCCGCGCCGTAGCGATCAAGCGGCTGCATCCGCACCTGGCGCGGGAGGCACGGTTCGTCAGCATGTTCGTGGATGAGGCACGACTCGCCGGGAGGGTTCGCCACCCAAACGTGGTCTCGGTAACCGACGTGGTCAGCGCTCCGGGGGAGCTGTTGCTCGTGATGGACTACGTTCCGAGCGAATCCATCTCGCGGCTGATCCACCGCCTGCGCCAGCGCAACAGGCAAGTGCCCGTACAGGTCGCAGCCGGGATCCTGGTGGGGGCGCTCGAGGGCCTCCACGGCGCGCACGAGACGCTCAACGATAGCGGCGGAGAGCTGGGGCTGGTGCATCGCGACGTCTCGCCGCAGAACATCCTGGTCGGCGAAGATGGTCTCGCGCGCGTGGTCGATTTCGGCATCGCCATGGCGCACGACCGCGTCCAGGTCACCGCCACCGGGCAGCTCAAAGGCAAGCTCGAGTACATGCCTCGAGAGCAGCTGTTCAAGCAAATCGTGGATCGCCGCGCGGACGTCTACGCAGCGAGCGTCGTGCTGTGGGAGCTGCTCACCTTGCGGCCGCTGTTTCGCGCGGACCACCCCAACGACCTGGTCAAGCTGGTCGCTCAAGGCGCTCTGGATCCTCCGTCTCATTTCCGTCCGGATGTACCAGCGGAGCTCGATGCGGTGGTCATGCAGGGCCTGGCGCTGGACGCCTCGGATCGCTTCCAGAGCGCGCGCCGAATGGCCGAGGCCCTGGAACAGGTCATGGGCGTGGTCCCCCCCCGGGAGATACAACGCTGGCTGCAGGACGTCGCTGGGTCGGCGCTCGCGCGACGCGCCGCTCGAGTCGCACAGATCGAGGCATACGACATCGAGGCTGACACCTGGCATCCCGATAGCGCCGCCGTGGGCGTGCTGTTGAACCAGCCCGAGCAGTCGAGTCGCGGGGCCGGCACCCTGGACTACGCCGCCGAACGTCTGAGTCCCCAGGCGCTGACTCGAGTCCAGGCCCCGGATCTGGCGGCGGTGTCGGGAGGCGCCGCGGCTGCTCGTCAGCCCAGCGGCGCGTCTGCGGCGATCGGTGTCGGTCCCACCGCGGTGACGTCCGCTACCGGCCTCGGTACGAACGTGGTCACAGCCGCGACCGACGTGCTGTCACCCGCTGCGACGGGTCGTGGATCATCGGTGCACGCTCCATCGTCGCACGGGTTACTACCGCACGGCAACGAAGGCGCCGAGCGGCCGAGTCTCACCTCACAGGCGGCGCCATCCATGGAGCGTCTCAGTGTGGCGCCAGCATCTGGCGCTCTGCGTGCTCCCGTGCGCGTTGGTGTCGCTGTCGCGGCGCTGGTGTTCTTGCTGGGAGGTGGGCTGCTCTGGGCGCTGGGGGGTGAAGAGAGAGACGATGGACCAGGGGCTGAGCCAGCGACGAGCGCTCCGGCGCCGTCGGGGGAGGCGGAGCAGCCGCTCACACTGGACCAGTTGCCACCTACGCCTCGGGGAAGCGCCAGCTCGTCTACGGAGGTCGTCGAGCTCGGTGACCTCCCGAGCGAGCCCAGCGCGAAGCCCAAGGCGGTTCATCCGGCTGCCACCTCGCGCGGTCACGCTAGCCGACCGGCGGTCGTTGATAGCTGCAACCCGCCGTGGATCCTCGACTCTCACGGCGTCCGCGTGCCGAAGCGTCACTGCTTCAAGTAGAGCATCCGTGCTAGTGTGATCCGGTGCTCAAGAGACCCCTCCTGGCCGTGGCACTCGTGGGCTGTGTCGTCGCGTGCTCTGCGGGTGGCGGCGACACCATCGCTGGGCCTGGCGGCATCGGTGGCAGTGGCGCAGTGTCCACGGCCGGTGTGGCTGGGGACGGAGGCACTGGAGCGGAATCCTTCGGTGGTCAGGGGGGGAGCAGCTCGGGTGAAGGTGGAGGCGCTGGCCACGCCGGCAGCGCGATGGGGGGCAGCAGCGCGAGCTGCAGTCCTGGCGACGTGGAAGTCATCCCGAACCCTCCCATCCCTTGCGCGTCGTGCGGCGTACTCCGTCGCCGATGCGGTGATGCGGGCACCTGGCAAGTGCCTCAGTGCGAGGAGCAGGGTGAGTGCGAGCCCGATGCCCAGGACAGCCAAGCCTGTGGGAACTGCGGAACGGAGGTGCGTACTTGCGGAAGCGACTGCCGCTGGCAGGCCTTCGGTAGCTGCAGTGGTGAAGGGGGCTGCGCTCCTGGCACGACGCGAGCCGGCGGGTGCGATGCTTGCTCCGAACAGGTCTGCCAGAGCGACTGCACCTGGGGCAACTGCCAGCTCAAGGCGGGCAACCAGTGTGATTGGAAGAGCGGGATGGAGTACCGCTGCTGCGGGGTAGACAAGTGGCAATACTGCAACTCGTCCTGTCAGTGGAACCCCTGTCAGAGCTGCTCGACCTGCAGCGATTGCTGAGTCCGGCGAGTCAGCGCGCGCTGCTACTCAGCGAGGTCTGACGCGCGTCGGCCCGAGCGAAGCGCGGCCAGATGTCCATCAGGCCCTTGGCCTCGCGACGTCGGAGTTCCCAGGCGCTGATGCGCGGAACCAGCACACTCAGCGTGTACGCCAGGGAGAGTCCCACCACGACGTCGATCGCCCAGTGCCAGCGCATGAACATGGTCGCGACGATGATGTTCAGGGCGAAGAAGGTGACGATGGGCCAGGTGTACTTGAACGGGAGCTTGTCGCGGTGGCGAAACGAGAACAGCGCGCAGAAGGTCGGCCCCGCGGTGTGTAGCGAAGGAAAGATGTCTTTCTGCGCGCCGCCAGAGTTGACCGTGTTGATCACGATGTCGTGCCACATACCCGAGGGCAGCGGGTGCTCGAACGCCAGGTGGCGGATGGGGCCGAACCCAGGCACGAACATGTAGGTGACGTGGACCACGCACACCAGGACGATCATCCCGAGCGTGAACTCGCTCATCAGGCGCCGCCGACGTACGAAGAAGAGCATCGGCAAGACGTGGAGCGCCAGCAGGAAGAAGTAGCTGAAGTAGAAGAACGCGAACCACTCGCTCGTCGTTGGACTCACCACCTTGTCGAGCAGCACCGCGGGTTCTACCCCGAGGAAACGCAGATCGAGCTGGTAGAGCTGTTCGTCCAGGTTGCCCGGATTCACCACCGGGAGCAGTCCTGCGAGGATGAAGTAGCTCAGCTGCACGGGACCGAACATGCCGAGCCGATACACCAGCGGCGCGGCGAAGCCATGCTTGAGCACCGAGCTGCGAATCAGCGTCAGCGTGACCCCGAACACCAGGATCAACTCCAGCACATCGGACAGGCTCTTGCTGCGAGCCGCGCTTGGTGGGGCGAGGAGCACTGCCCCGAGCAACGTGCTCAGGAACACCACGACCAGCCAGTCCTGAACGGCGAACTCACGGAAGAACCGGCGCAGGCCATCCGTGATAGAGCCGCTGCTGGCAGGAGCCACTATGTCGTGATTGACGGCCATCGATTCGATTTCGTTCGTGTCCCGGTGTTCGGCGCCTGCGCGTGGACTGGGCGCCCTGAGGTTTGGGGCCAGTGTTTCCCGTGCGACTCCTGTACGTCATGGTCTGGACTCGCGCCAGACTCGCGCACACCCAGGAGGTTATGCGAGGGTCGTGCCGAGCGCAGCAAGCCAAGCGAATCCCAGCACCCCGGGTTGCCGGGACGCTCCAGCCACGAGTGGGACGGCACGCCCGTCCCGCCGTGCGCTGCCTCACCGCGGGTCGTTCTGCGCAAAACGCCCCGAATTGCCGAGAAAGTCGCCGCTGCTGGCGCCATACCTCGGGGCAACGCACCAGCCTGGTGAGGGTCGCAGCGTTACGTGGGGGCAGCTTTCGTAGAGTGCGAATTGAGTTTCGCACCGGGTAGGCGCTTACACAGAGAGCGACGGTTCACACCCGCGAGCGTCCGCGAGTTTCCTGCTCGTCAGCGGTTTCGCTCGCGTCGTCCTCGAGCTCTTCGCTGAGCTCGTCGACTCGCAGCCTCAGGGAAGGGCCATCCAACCGCGAGCGCGGGCGTCGGAACACGATGCGCGCGTCGTCATCGATCTCGCTATCCACGCGATCTTGCCTGACGAGTCGAGTCAGCAGCGCCTCGGCGCGATCAGGGGCGACCCCGAGCAGCTCACCAACGTCTCGCTCAGTTACCTCGGGGAAACTAGCGACCGCGTCCTCGGTGACGTCGACCCAGGCTCGCTCCTCGGCCTCTTGCGCCGCGGAGCGAGCAGCTCGGGCGCGGTTCCACGCGACCAACATGGTAGCGAGCCACAATCCGGAGGCGAGCCAGCTCACCGTCACGAGGGGGAGCTCGAGCCACCCTAGCGTGACGGCGACCAGCGCCGACAGCAGCGTGAAGAGTGCAGCCAGCACCGCGAGCGCGGCTCGACGCCTGGCTCGAGCTCTCGTGGCTCGGGCTTCGACCAGGGCCTGCTTCTCTCCGCCGCGGCGCTGTACCCTGCGGTCCGTGGCGGGGATCCGTGGGCCCCCGCAGATCCTGCATACGTGGCGCCCGCTGCGAAGTTCAGTGCCTGCCAGCGCTCGGCAGTGGGGACATCGACTCGCCTCGTCATACACCGCACCACATTGTCTGCACTCCCCTGCATGGAGAGGGTGGGGGGAGCCACACACCTTGCAGTTCACCTGGGGGGAGGACGACGCGGTCACCCTCTCCCCATAACAACGTCCTTCGAACGCTCAAGCACCGAGT